>JAGDAE010000122.1 GCA_017959645.1 Kiritimatiellia bacterium | reverse complement strand
GGAGAGGGTGGAATTCCTGATTTCGGCCTCCATCACGCCCTGCGGCCATGCCGCCGAAGCGTGTCAGAACATCCCCTTGTATGAAACCGCGAAAGCCCTCATATGAATCTGAAAAGCCCTCATATGTTTTCGCCCTTGCCCCCTTATGTTTTCCCGAAACCCCTCATATGTTTTTCCGCCCGGACGGCACCGTAATCGAAACGCATTGGCTCTGCACGATGCGCGACGTCTCGGGTCTGGCGCGGCTCGCGATTTCCCGATTGGCGAAATCGCTGAATTTCCACCCCGCCAAGTGCATGAATATGATATAATGTCGGCATGAAAAAGCTGACAATATCTCTCGTACTGCTCGCGGCCGCCTGCGGCTGCTGCAAATGCCGCAAAAACGGCGACGGCTTCGCCTTGCGCGAACCGATCATGCGCAACTGGTTGCATCTGCAGGAGGAGCGCTTCGCGCCGCCTCATACCTATGATGTGCCATGTCCGGGCTGGCCTGGGGATTTCCCCGGACGCATCATGCTCGCGCTCGTGCTCGAGAAGGAGGCGCTGGGGATCGGAAAGTGCGAAAACCTCGACATCGCCCTTGGGGAACTGCCGTCGCATCTGAACGAGCGCGGCTACATGGGCGAAATCTACGAGGGGGTGTTCAGCGAGCAGCAGATGTCCGGCAACGGCTGGGTCTTGCGCGCGCTCGCGGAATACGCGAAGTACAATCCAGACAGCCAGACGATCGACGCGAAGGCCATCGCCACGAGGATGGCCGAGAACCTGTTTCTCCCGGCGCTCGGGAAATACAAGGATTACCCGCTCACGCCCGAGGAGCGCGAAAACAGCAAGGGCGAGCCCGCAGGCAACATCGTCGGCGAAGTGAACGGTTGGCTGGTGTCGAGCGATATCGGGTGCCTCTTCGTCGGTCTGGACGGGCTGGTCGCGGCGTACCAGCTCACCGGCGACGAAAAACTGAAGCCCGCGATCGACGAGATCGTCGCCAAGCTGCTGGAGTTCGACTTCGTGCGCGTGAAGGCGCAGACCCACGCGACATTGTCTTCCATGCGCGCGCTGCTCAGATACGATGCGCAGAAGTATCTCGCCAAGGTCGAGGACATGTTCCGCATCTACCGCGAAAAAGGAATGACCGACGACTGGGAGAACTACAACTGGTTCGAGCGCTACGACACGTGGACGGAGCCGTGCGGGATCGCCGATTCGCTGCTCGTCGCCGAACAGCTGCATCGCGCGAGCGGCAAGGCCGAATACCGCGAAATGGCCGACAGAATCCTCGCCGCCCTGCTCGACCACGAGATGGAGAACGGCGGATTCGAGATCAAGCGCACCTTTCCGAAGGGGTCGGGCAAAAAATCCGAAAGCACCGGCACCGAGGCGCACTGGTGCTGCACGATGCGCGGGGGCGCAGCCCTGGCGTGGCTCGCGATCTCCAGGCGCGACAACCGCTGACGGCTAGCCGGCGGGCTCTTCCGTCCCGTCCCCGGCGGCAGCACGGGCGCGGTTCTCGAACCTGGCGACGGCGATGGCGGCCGCGGTGCCGAGAATCGCGACGGCGAAGACGAGACGGAAGATCGACATTACGATGCGTCTGTTCATGCCGGAAGTTTCAGCCTGAATATGCAGCCGGACGGCGAATTCGCCTCGACGGTAAGGGCGCCGCCCATCCGCTCGGCGAAATCGCGCGCGGTGCAAAGTCCGATTCCGAAGCCGCCCTTGCCAGATTCGAGAACCGTCTTGGCCCGGTAGTAGCGGTCGAACGCCTTGGACATCTCGCGCTTCGTCATCCCCTTTCCTTCGTCGGCCAGCTCGAACCAGGCGAAGCCGTCCGACGCCGAGAACCGTGCGCGGACCTTGCCGTACGGCGCGGCGTACTTTAGGTCGTTGCCGAGAAGATTCCACAATATCTGCACCGTCATCGCCTCGTCGCCAGTCGCAGGCAGGCTCGCCGCGCCGGACATCTCCACATCGGCGCCGCCGAACAGATCGCGGTAGTCTTCGGCGAAGATCGCATATGCCTCGCCGTAGGCGGCGACAAGATCGAACCGCTCTTTCTTCGGCGGAGGGCGCCGTCCGCCGAGGGCGAGAAATTCGCGGATGTTCGCGACGAGCCGTATGAGCCGCTCGACGAGATGCCGCGCGTCGCCATCCTCTGCGACGAGCAGGCGCAGCCCCGCCAGCGGAGTGGACAGATCGTGGGCGGTGGCGGCGAGAAAGTCGTCCCTCGCGCGCATGTGGCCGACGAAGAAACCGATGCCGGCCACGGTCATCGCGACCAGCACCAGCAGAAAGAGCGAACCGAAAAAGGTGATCATGGTCTTGTAGTCGGTCTCGCGCACGGGCATGGTGCGCATCGCACGAACGGTTTCGCCGTCATCGTACCACACCGTCGCTTCCGTCTCCGACGCCTCGAATCCCCATCTGCCGGGCGACATTTTCCCTGCCGCCTTCCATCCCTTCGGCAGCTTCGGCAGTATCTGCGCGTTTTCCGGAGCGTCCTGGCGCAACGCCAAAGCCCGCTCGCGGTATTCCGCCTTCACTCGCGCGCGCTCCGCCTTCGCGATTTCCAGCGCGCGGTCGGCGATGAACCAGATTCCGAGCGCGCAGACGGCCGCCGCCGGCAGCGACAGCAGCGTGCAACTGCACGCGAGCCGCAGATTCCTCATAGCCCGAGAAGCTTTTTGGCCGCCGCGATCTTCGGACCCATGTCGATCTTCTTTCTGCCGCCAAGGCACCCCTCGGCGGCAAGGCCGTCCGCGAATCTGCGGAATTTGTGCCGCCCCGGCTTGAGGTTGTCGAGCGCGAACACTTCGGCCTCGCCGCAGGTGCACGCCTCCGACAGCATGCCGGTGGAATCGGCCGTCACGTACATGCGCGAAGCGAGCGCGACGAAAGCGGGAATCGGATTGAACCTGTCGCGCGAATAGATCAGCTTGTAGTCCCACGGGAAGGAATCCACAACCGCCTCGACGTCAGCCGGGGTTCTGCGCGAAGTGGTCGCCCAGAACGCGCAGCCGGGGTTTGCGGAGAATACCCGTTCGAGTTCGCGCCTTGTCCATTCCGGCGTCATGGTCGCGCATTTGTTCGGTCCGCCTATGACGACGGCGACCGCCTTGCGGCCGTCGACATCGTGCCGCGCACGGAACTCGGCGACTCCCCTCTCGTAAAATTCGGCGTCGGCGGCGACGATGTTCGCCGGTATCCGGATTATGTTCGCCAGCCGGGGCGGACGGTCGAACGCCGGAGCCATCACGCAGCCGAAATCCGAAAGCCGGTAGCCGCGCGGATAGAGCACTACCGCACACGGTACGCCGAGCTTCTTCGCCAGCGTCTTGGCCGCATAGAAGGTTCCGGAGCCGGTTCCGACGACAGCGCGGTATTCCCCGGCGGCGATCTGCGGAACGCGAAGAAGCGAAAGCGAATCCACCGCCAGCCGGTCGGCGAGATAGCTCGCCGCCTTGGCGAGCGGCGAGCGGAACGCCACGTTCGCGACGTCGAACCCGAACCCGAGCATGCGCGCGAACGCCTTCGACTGGTTTTCGTGTCCGGCCTTGCCGTCGCTCAGAATCAGCAGCCGTTTCACGCCTTGAGCATTTCCTTTACCGCGCTGCGCATCATGCGCTTGGCGACATTGAGCGTGGCGGCGATGGTGCAGCCCGCGGCTTTGCGGTGCCCGCCGCCGCCGAACTTTCCGGCGAGCACGGTCGCGTCGCGGTCGCCTCGCGTGCGTATCGAGCAGCGCGTCTCTTTGGTGCGGTCGGGAATCTGGTAGAAGAAAAGCGCGATCTCGTTGCCGGCGACCGAACGAGGAATCTCGATCACGTCCTCGGCGTCGGCCTTCGTTCCGCGCACCGCGCGGAAATCGTTGCGCGTGAGCGTAACCTCGGCGACCTTGCGGTTCTTCCAGATGCGCAGCGACCGCCAGGCAATGCGCTTTAGTTCGATCGCCTTGCGCGAAAACGAGCCGTAGATGACATCGTTTATGTACGCCGTCCTGACGCCGTGCTTGAGAAGGTCGCCGGCGGCGCGCAGCGTCGCCGGACTCGTTGAATCGTATGCGAATCGGCCGGAATCGGTTATCATCGCGACCCACAGCGCCTCGGCGGTCGCGCGGTCGAGACGCCATTCCATCCACTTCGCGAACCGCCACACCAGCTCTCCGGCCGACGATGCTTTCGGATCGACGATCGAGACGTCGCCGAACGTTCCGTCATTGGTCGCGTGGTGGTCGATGCACAGGAGCGGAAGCTTCGAGGCGACCGGCCGCACCTCCGGCGGCATCCGGTCGTATCCACCGCAGTCGACCGCGATGAAAAGAGAGAATTTTTTCTGCCGCCTTAGCCGGCGCAGCGGAATGAGTTCCTCCGAGCCCTCGAGAAACCCCGGCTTGCCCAGCGCGTTGGGGTCGGCCGTCGCCCATGCGTCGAAACCGGCGTTTCGCAGAAGCCGCGAGAGCGCGATCATCGAACCGAGCGAATCCCCATCGGGGCTGAGATGGCCCGATATCAGGATTCTGCCCGATTTCCCGATCAGCTCCTTCGCCGCCGCGAAATTTTCTCTGCCGTTCTTTTCCATCAGGACCGCTCCGGCACACGAAAAGAAGGCGCGGTTTTCCCCGCGCCTTCCAGCTCTTCCTTCCGGAGACGCGGAGCGCTTACCAACGCGTCTCGCGGCGCGGACCGCGGTCTCCGCCGCCGAATCCGCCGCCGCCGAATCCGCCGCGGAATCCGCCGCGTCCGCCGCGACGCTCTTCGCGG
>JAGDAE010000003.1 GCA_017959645.1 Kiritimatiellia bacterium | reverse complement strand
CCAGACTTTCAATGTGACTTCGTTCTCGATGGCGGAGGCCGCAACAAGACTGTGCAATTCGACATTGCTTTCGGGTACCTTGTAGCTGTCGGCGTCGAAATCTATCGTCTGGACGAAGAAACCGCAATTCGCCAAGCTCGTGTCGGCATTCCGCCCATCGGTTTCGGGAGCCGGCACCGGCCATGCCGGGGTGCATTGCCAGAAATTACAATCTTCGTCATCCGCATTGGCAATACGCCACTCACCGAGACCGGTTTCCGGATCGTACAGATTGGTGAGAAGATATGATGAGCCCGCCGCTTCCATATCCGAAGCGGCACCGGCGGCGGTTGCCAAAACTATCGGCAGCGCAAAATCGCCAACTCGCGTAGTGTATTTGAAGATAAGATCGGTGAAGCCGGTGGTGGCGCTCGGCGTGCTCGAAACGAGCGTCGCGTAGCGCAGCTGGCCGGAGACGTAGATTCCGATCTGGAGCGGATTCGACACCCAGTCCACGGCTTCGGTCTGCAACCCGACATGCACGAGCTTCCAGTTGTTGTCCTCTGGCGCACCTTTCGTACGCTGCAAAAGCCGCAAACGGAAATACAAGTCGACGCCGCCGCTTTTAATCGGGGTTTCTATTGTCGCTTTCGGCGGTATGGTTACATTGCCTTTGGTGCAAGGGCGTATTTCGTAGATGTCGCCGTTGGCCGCTGCGAGCGACGGCAACGCCGCCAGCATGCAAAACACCAGAGTCGACAGTTTCACGAGTTTCGTCTTCATATCAGCGGTTTCCCTTCTTGAAATTCTTCTTTTCGTCGAGTTCGCGGTTTATGCGCTCGGCTACAATCGCCTGGCTCTTCTCGCGGTTGGCCTTGATCGCGGCAGTCGCCGCCTCGAGTTTTTCCTCGAGCTTTTTCAGTTCGCCCTCCTCCGCGCCGGCGGCCTTCGCCGCGGCCAGCGCCTTGCGGGCGTCGTCGAGATCTTTCATGAGATTCCTGCGCTCTTTCTGCTGGCTTTCGAGCGCCTTCAGATAGACGGGGTCTTCGGCGCGCGAAACGGGGGCGGCGTCCTGGCCGGAATCTTTTCCGCACCCGGCGAAGACGGCGAGCGCCAATGCGGCGAGACACGCTGCGGCGAATCTACTCCTCATAATAATTCTCCTTCTTGAGAACCTCTACGTTCACCGGCTTTATCCTGGTGTCGATGGTCCATGAATAATAGGCCTGGGTATCGCCATGCTCCCGCACCCAGTCGTACCAGCCGTACTCGCCGGCGAGAGAACTTCTGGTGAAAGGATCGACGATCTCGATCGAACTCGTGTACGGAGCCGTTTCGCCCTCTGCCCTGAACGAATCGTCAGTGAAGACGAAATAGCGAAGGGGTATCCAGTTGTCGCGGTTGCCGAATTTAGTAAGCCCGGTATTGAGAAAACCGGTCACCTTGAACGTCACCGAAGTCCAGCCCCAACTCGCGGAGGGAGCGGCGAAATCCCACGAATTTTCGCCCGGGGCGAGACCGCGCAGGGCGTACGGACGCCAGGCGGACGGCCAGTGCGCGTCGCCCAGGCGGTTGGTTATCATCGCGAAGGCCTCCATCCTGAGATTGACCATCCCCTGCCAAGCGTGCTCCTCGGGCGGCCGGGCCATATAGCCCTTGAGGGCGAGGCCGCCGACGGTGGGATCCATGTCGAGCCAGTACATCTCGGTAAGCGTGAGGTTGGTTACCACGCTGTCGTTGCGGTCGATGAAGTCGGCGAGCAGAATCTCTCCCGAGTCTGGATAGGCGAAAGGCCCTTTGAGCGTCTCGCCGTCTTCGAGCCAGGCCATGACCGCCGGAGTGTAGGCGTTGTTGTCGTCGATGCCGAACTCGTTGCGTAGTTTTTCGTCCACCCTCGCCGACGCGACGACGGTAACCGTGTTCGAGGCGTAGCGGCCGACGGTGACCTTGTAGGTGCGCTCGCCGACAGGCACCGACGTATAGCTCTGCGCCTTGCCAGCCGAGGTTACGGATACGTTGCCGAGCTCGTACCACGGGTCGACCTTGTAGACGATGTTGGTTCCATCTTCGCTGCCGCGCTTGATCATGATCATCTGCGTCGCGTTCGTTTCGACGGCGTCGCCAACGGTCTGCACGATGTGGCCACCGACGGTATCGACGCTACAGTAGACGACAATCTCCTCGCCTGTGGGCTGCGGAATGGCGTCCTGGTCGATGATCTGGCCCTCGTTCACGCTGCCTGGCGTGCACGCCGCCGAGTTCGACCAGTTTTCCGCCGTCTCGCCGTCCGAAGACATGACGCCGAGCGATGCGCCGGTTCCGTAGATGGAACTGCCGCGCTTTTCGTAGCTCGTGCCGGTCTTGGCCGACGCTTTCATCGCGTCGTCGGCGCCGGCGTAGAAAAACGCGGCGTTGCGCATCTTCGAGTTGAACGTCTCGACCGAATTGGCCGGGTCGTATTCGGACATCGCGGCCCCATACCAGTTGGTGCCGATGGCAACGATTTCGTGCTCGACGACGCCGCTCGAGCGCACGAGCTGGATTCCGATCGGGTCGGTCCAGAAAATCTCGCCGGAAGAACTGAAAGTGTCGGTCGGGACCGGGATGCTCCAAGTTCCGTCCAGCGTGCCGTTGTCGAAGGCGAGCTTGCCGTTTTTTCTCGAATTGAGGTTGCCGATTACGCGGAACGACATGTTCGACTGGACGTAGTCCATGCTCTTCGTTGCCGAAAGGTTCCCGGCTCCGAAGACGGCGACGGTATTGGTTACGATCGTGCGCCTCGACGTGACCGCCTCAAGCATCCTAACCGACCAGCCAGAGATATCCGCGCCGGCGGGCACGGCGATTTCGACGAACTGCGCGTCGGCGTCGGAGTTCAGATATCGTGAATCGTGGATTCCGTAGATGTTCACCTCGTTTATCCACGCCCATTTCGGCGCGACGGCGTCGAGGATGTTGTAGGCCGAGAAAGCCT
>JAGDAE010000121.1 GCA_017959645.1 Kiritimatiellia bacterium | reverse complement strand
TCCGCGTCACCGTCGAAATGAGGTCGCCCTCCCGCTTTCTGAAAGGATTAAGAACATGAAGACTGCAAAATTCTGGATGTATCTGCTCTCCCTCCTCGCCCTCGCGCTCGCCTGGACCCCGGACGCCCGCGCCGCCAGCGCCCCGCAAAAAAGCCTGGACGAATGCACGGGCGGCATTTGTTCCATCTACGTCAAGGGCTGGGCCTTCGACCCCGACGCCTCGTCGCAGTCCATCGGCGTCCTCGTCTATCTCTACGTCGACTCGGGCTGCACGATCCAGTACGGGGACGTCCGCATGCTCGCGGCCAACGTGTCGCGGCCCGACGTGAACCAGGCGAAGGGAATCACGGGCGAACACGGCTTCGAGGCCGATATCCCCATCTCCAACGCCGGAGCCTACTGGGTCAAGGTCTTCGCCATCGACGCCACCGGCGACGGCAATCCGCAGATCGACACGACGAGAAGCGTGACCGTGACAGAGACCGGCTCGGCGGTGGAACCCGTCAACACCGTGGTGGAAACCTCCAACACCGTGAACGTTACGAAGTTCCACCAGTCGTATCCCTACTCGGGCAAGGCGACGATCGAATACACGGTGGGCGGGACGCTCCCCGCGAACGCCGTCGCGGAGATCATCCTCAACACGGACGACGCGAGCGCGACCTTCGTCCAGTCGAACATCGTCACGGGCGCGAATTCGCATGTGATCGACTTCGCCTCGTCCTTCGGCGGCGCGCTGCTGCTCACCAACGCCTCGTTCGTGGTGACGATTGCGGAAGGAACTGGCGGTGGTGGCTCAAGCGGCGGCTCCGGCGGCGTGCAGCTGTGGGAGAACGGCCCGTACTGGGCGGAGTGCAACGTGGGCGCTACGAAGCCGGAGGATTACGGTTACTACTTCTGGTGGGGAGACACGGTGGGATACACGAACACTGGAAGCGGATGGATCTCGGTGAAGGATGGAACGAGTATTTCGTTCCTTTCTTCGGGTACGGCAGGCTTGACGTACGGCAAAAGCAATTCGCAGCTTCAATCGGCGGGTTACATCGATTCGACGGGCAATCTCGTGGCGGCGCACGACGCGGCGACGGCGTATCTCGGTGCCCCGTGGCGCATGCCGACGAGCGATGAGATTGACGCTCTCATCAGCAATTGTACCACCACGTGGATCACCACCAACGGCGTGTCTGGGCGACTGGTGACGGGTAAGGGCGAGTATGCGGACAGGAGCATCTTCCTTCCGGCCGCCGGCTACGGCTACGACTCGCGCCTCTACGGCCCCGGCTCCTTCGGCTACTGCTGGTCTTCTACGCCGGATTCGGACGATTCCCGCCGCGCGTGGTACCTCTTCTACTTCGATTCGAGCAACTTCTACCGGCGCAACGACGACCGCTACTACGGGCATTCCGTGCGTCCCGTGCGCGGATTTGCCGAATAGCGCGCATAAGGAGGAAAGCGATGAGCAAGTTTCGAATTGTGTGTTATGCATTGGGATTGGCGGCGCTTTCGATGAATGCGTCGGCGGCGACCCTGGCGCAACAGTGCGGCGCGTTCGGCATTGTCACCTACGATCCGGCGCCGGTCGATGGCTATGCGGCGTGGGCGACTGAGAACGACGTCACAGGCGAGTGGTACGAGATGAGCGGCGGCATCTACAACGCGTTCCGCTATGTGTTCGGACAGCCGGCCGGCGATTTCGCGCTCATCACCGGCATCGACGTCGGTGAAAGCGAGGTCGTGATAACAACGCCGGCTGTCGCGAACACCGAAGGCGTAACGGTTTCGGTCGTGGAGTCCAGCGATCTCGCGGGCGAGACGGTCACCGACGCGAAGGCTCTTGAAGCGGAGGGCCGTGCGGAGTTCACGAAGTCGGCCGAAACGCCGCGCTTCTACCGGCTCAAGGCAGTGGAGGCTGAATCGGTGCCCGGCATTATAACGAATCGCGCCCCGTGATTTCCCTACCGTGATTTCCGCTGTCATCTCACCGGTGATGCGAAATTTGGTATAATATGCGCCGTAAACCTTAAAGGGATTTGGCGCAATGCCATGCTTGACACGATATCCGCGAAGCGCGACGAAATCTGCGCTGCCGCGAATAGCCACAAGGCCGAGAGGCACGGATATAGCCCGGTTTAAGAATCCCGAATTCCCTGCCGATGTTATGCGAAACTGGATGCGTTCCAAGATGACAGTCGCGTTCCTAGGCCTTTGGGAGCAGTAGCACAACCCTGATTTTAACATGAATGAAGCCGGGACAAACTCGTTTGTTCTGCCACCGCAAGTCTGGATTGAGCGAACCGGTGCGATTGGTATCATGTCTAAATCAGGACGCTACGGAGGCGGGACTTTCGCGCACCATGACATCGCCTTTGAATTTGCGTCACGAGTATCGGTTGAATTCAAACTCCACCTGATCCACACGGAAGCGAGTTCGGAACCGGTGCGAAGGTCGGGCGGCCGGAGGGGAAGGGTTCCGGCACACGCACACCTTGCCATGTCATGTTTCTCGCCGGAGTCGACGCCTCTAATCGCGTTCAAGGAGCTGGCGGTTTAGGATTGCGGAAACCGTCATGCGACATTTTCGGATTCTTTGCCCACTTGCGCGGCCAAATATGATATAATACGCGGCGCTATGAGTTATTATCTAATGTTGCTTGTCGGTGCGGTTCTGGTGAACAACTTCGTCCTGAGCCGCTTTCTGGGGTGCTGTCCGTTCCTCGGCGTGTCCAAAAAGACGGAGACGGCGCTCGGGATGTCCGGAGCGGTCGTATTCGTGATGACAGTCGCCGCGGCGGTGACATGGTGCATCGACCACTGGCTGCTCGCCCCGAGAGGGCTGGGCTACATCCATACGTTGGCGTTCATTCTGGTGATCGCCGCGCTGGTGCAGTTCATCGACATTGCGATGAAGCGTTTTCTGCCGCCGCTGCACGCGGCGCTCGGCATATTCCTGCCGCTGATAACGACCAACTGCGCCGTGCTGGGCGCGGCGGAGATCAACTGCAAGCAGGGGAGCGGCTTTTTCGAGAGCGTGTTCTTTTCGTTTTCGGCGGCGATCGGTTTCGGCGTGGCGCTGCTGATATTCTCCGGGATACGCGAGAAGCTCGAGCACGCCGCCCCGCCGCGCTGTTTCAGGGGCGTCGCGCTGGCGCTGGTGACAGCGGGTCTGCTGTCGCTCGCCTTCATGGGCTTTTCCGGTCTCGTGAAACTTCCGTACTGAAGGAGGGCTGGAGATGACGGTCGCAATACTGGTTATCGCGTCGATAGGACTTTTCTCGGCGGCGGCGCTTGCGGTCGCCGACCGCTATCTCTCGGTCGCCGAGGATCCGCGGATCGGGATGATCACCGCGGCGCTTCCCGGGGCGAACTGCGGAGGGTGCGGATTCGCCGGCTGCGACGGGTACGCGCGAGCGCTCGTGGCCGGCACGGCGCCGACCGGCGCGTGCGCGGCGGGCGGCGAGAAGTGCGCGGCGGAAGTGGCGAAAATCCTCGGGGTCGCTTCTGCGGCGGTCGAGCGCAGGGTCGCGCTCGTCAGGTGCTGCGGCACGCGCTCGGAGGCGATACGCGTAGGCGACTACAACGGAATCTGCGACTGCGCGACCGCGGCCTCGACAGCCGGCGGCGACAAGGGATGCAAATACGGGTGCCTCGGCTACGGAGCGTGCGCCAACGTCTGCCCGAAGGGGGCGATCTCGGTCTCCGACGGACTGGCGAAGGTGGACAAGCGCCTTTGCATCGGCTGCGGAAAGTGCGTGAAGGCGTGCCCGAAGCGTCTGATCGAGCTGGTGCCGGCGAGCGCGACTATACACGTCCTTTGCGCGAACCCCGACAAAGGACCGTCGGTCCGCAAGGTCTGCGGCGTCGGGTGCATGGGGTGCAGGCTATGCGAGAAGAATTCCGGCGGCAAAGAGGCGGGGCATTTCACGTTCGAGGGATTTCTCGCAAAAGTGAACTACCAGAATCCGCCGACCGACGCGCAGATCGTGGCGAAGTGTCCGGCGAAGTGCATGGCGGAAGATCCGCATTTCGAGACGGGGGTTTAAGATGAAGACGGTAAAAAGCCATTTCAGGTTCAAAGGCGGGGTGCATCCCGACTACAACAAGGAACTCGCCCGGGACAAGCCGGTCGAGCGCATGCCGGTCGCGGCGGAACTGTGCGTGTCGATGTCGCAGCATCTCGGCGCGCCGGCGAAATGCCTGGTCAAACCCGGCGACAAGGTCGCGAAGGGGCAGAAGATCGGCGAGAAAAACGGCTTCATTTCGGCAAGCGTCTTCTCTCCGGCCGCGGGCACGGTCAAAGCGGTCGAGAAACGGCTCACACCCTCGGGCGGAATGGCGGACGCGGTCGTGATCGATACCGTCCCGGCCGAAGGCGAAACGCTGCCGGAGGAGATCAGGTTCGCTCCGCTGGACTGGAAGACGGCGACGCGCGAGGAGCTGCTCAAGCGCGTGGAGGAGGCGGGGATATGCGGCATGGGCGGCGCCGGCTTCCCCACGGCGGTGAAGCTGAATCCGTCCGGAAAGCGGTGCGAATATCTGATAATAAACGGAGCGGAGTGCGAGCCGTATCTCACGACCGATTTCCGGACTATGCTCGAGCGCGCCGACCGGGTCCGCACCGGAGTCGAGATAATGCGCAAGATCCTCGGCGAGTGCGCGGTAAGGATCGCGATCGAGAACAACAAGCCCGAGGCGATCGCGTCCGTCGAGAAGGCGTTCGCGGATATCGCCGGCAATGTGGAGATCGTCGTTCTGCCGACGCTCTATCCGCACGGCAGCGAAAAGCACCAGATCTACGCGACGGTCGGGAGGGTCGGGCCGGAGCCGCCGGCGCTGCCCATCGACGTCGGCTGCGTGGTCGAGAACGTGGGCACGGCCGCGGCGATCGCCGACGCGGTCGAGCTTGGCGTTCCGCTGACAGAGAGGGTGACGACGGTTTCCGGCGACGCGGTCGCCGAGCCGAAGAACGTACTGGCGCCGACGGGTACGAAATACCGCGATCTGCTCGCGTTCTGCGGGGGGCTGAAGGAGCCGGCGGCAAAGGCGATTTCCGGCGGAACCATGATGGGTTTCGCGGTTTCGAACCTCGACATCGCCACGACCAAGACGACGTCGGGGCTGCTGTTCCTGACGAAGAAAAGGGTTTTCCAGTACGGTTCGCAGCCGTGCATCAACTGCGGAAGATGCCTGAGGGCGTGTCCGATGAACCTGAACCCGTCGGAAATATCGAAGGCGGTCGAGTCGGACGACATCAAGGCGGCCGAGGCCGCGCACGTGATGGACTGCATAGAGTGCGGTTCGTGCAGTTTCGGGTGCCCCTCGTACCGCACGCTGACCCAGCTGTGCAGGCGCGCGAAGGCGTCGATACGCGCGAGAATGGCGGCCGAGAAGGCGAAGGCGGCGGAAGCGGCGAAGGCGGCCAAGTGAGGAAAGGAAGCAAGACATGAAACCAAAAGAAACCCAAGACCGCTTCATCCTCTCCAGTTCGCCCCATGCGCACGGGCGCTGTTCCGTATCGCGGATCATGCTCGACGTGATAATCGCGCTCCTGCCGACGACGGCGGCGGGGATATGGTTTTTCGGAATGCCCGCGCTGTGGACGGTGCTGGTATGCGTCTCGACCTGCGTGCTGACCGAGGCCGTCTGCAGAATGGCGATGGGCCGCGAGAGCACGGTAGGCGATTTCTCGGCGGTTCTGACCGGGCTTCTGCTGGCGCTCAATCTGCCGGCGGGCATACCGCTGTGGATGGCCGTAGCCGGTTCGGTTTTCGCGATCGCGGTGGCCAAGCAGGTGTTCGGAGGGCTGGGGATGAATCCGTTCAATCCCGCCTTGAGCGCGCGCGCGTTCATGCTGATCAGTTTCACGGGTCCGATGACGACGTGGCTGAAGCCGCTGTGGTGGAAGGGGCCCGAAGCGGTGACGACGGCGACGCCGCTGGCGGCGATCAAGGCGCTTTCCGGCGCGGACGCTGTCGCCTGCGCGTCGCCGCACGGGCTTTTCGGGGCTCCCGTCGCCGGCGTGCCGGGCCTGTGGGATCTTGCGATCGGCAACATGCCCGGGTGCATCGGCGAAGTGTCGGCCATCGCGCTTGCGGCAGGCGCGGCGTATCTTCTGTGGCGCAGGGTCATCACCTGGCACATACCGTTCGCCTTCATCGCGACGGTGTTCGTGTTCGGACTTGTCGCCGGCGGCGTTCCGGCGATCGTCCACGTGCTCACCGGCGGCGTCATGCTGGGCGCGTTCTTCATGGCGACCGACTACGTGACGAGTCCGACCACGGCGAAGGGCAAGCTGGTTTTCGGCTTCGGCTGCGGACTCGTCTGCATGCTTATACGCCGGTTCGGTTCGTATCCCGAGGGGTGCAGCTTCGCGATTCTGGTCATGAACGCGATCTGTCCGCTGATCAACCGCTGGACGCAACCAAAACCATTCGGAGCGAAGTGAGATGAAAAAGAAGATTCTTCCGCCAATAGCGTCGCTGACGGCGATCGCCGGCGTCTGCGCGGCGATTCTCGCCGCCGTCGACGCGACAACGAAGGGCCCGATCGCCGAGATGCGGGCGAAGAAGGAGACTGAGGCGGTGAGGGCGGTGATGCCGTCCGGCGTGACCGACGTCGCGAAAGAGGGCGATTTCTTCGTGGGAATGAACGCAGCCGGCGAGACGCTCGGCTACGCGGCGAAGGGTGTAGACCCGAAGGGCTACGGCGGAGACATCGAACTGATGGTCGGTTTCGAGAAAGACCGCAGGACGGTAGTGTGCTACCGCACTCTGGCGGCGGCCGAAACGCCGGGTC
The DNA here is from genome assembly GCA_017959645.1 of Kiritimatiellia bacterium. Classification (GTDB taxonomy): domain Bacteria; phylum Verrucomicrobiota; class Kiritimatiellia; order RFP12; family UBA1067; genus UBA1067. Next base: position 65 of record JAGDAE010000121.1, on the reverse strand, counting down.
TCGGGATGAAGCTGAAGACGAAAGAGTTTTCCGGCCAGTTCGAGGGCAAGAAGGCCGGTTCGCTC
>JAGDAE010000120.1 GCA_017959645.1 Kiritimatiellia bacterium | reverse complement strand
GGCGGCGATCGACGAAGCCGAATTGAAGGAAGGTTCGATCGTGATCGGTTCGATAAGTCTCGATACGGCCGCGAGGAAGATTTCGCTCGTCGTCGACGCCGATGTGGAAACCCGAGTCTCCGCTGCGTTCGAAGCCATCTACGAAATCGGCGACTCCGGCACGGCGGTCGTGAGGTGCAAAGTCCTGAAAAAGAATACGCTCATGGACTCCGAATGGGCCGAGATCGCCGAAAAGAGCATAATCGTCGGCCGCGAACCGGCCGAGATCGAGGTCGATCTCGGCGACGGCGTCGATCTGTCGACCGGGTTCTTCAAGGTGGTCTTGGAATAGTTCTTTGAAAGACAAAACCGCAACAGGAAAGATGAAGAAGGCAATAAGAAAAGTTCTCGTGGTGAACTCGGGTTCGAGTTCGCTAAAGTACCAGTTGTTCGACATGAAAACCGAGGCGCGGCTCGCGAAGGGTCTCGTCGAGCGCATCGGCGCCGGCGGCCCGGCCAACCACGCCGAGGCGCTCGCGAAAGTCGTCGCCGATCTCGGAGAGCTCGCGAATGGCATCGACGAGATCGGCCACCGCGTGCTGCACGGCGGCGAGGTGTTCAAAGATTCCGCCCAGATGACCAAGGCGAACATGGCCAAGGCGAAAAAGCTCGTCAAGTTCGGCCCGCTGCACATGCCGGCCAACCTGGGCGGAATCGAGGCGTGCGAAAAGATCTTCAAGGGGGTGCCGAATGTCGGGGTTTTCGACACGGCCTTCCACATCGCGACGATGCCCGACTGCGCGGGAATGTACGCCATCGACCCGAAGTACTGCAAGAAGTACGGAATACGCAAATACGGCTTTCACGGAACTTCCCACAAGTTCATAACCCAGGCGGCGGCGAAATTCCTCAAAAAGCCGCTCGCTAAAGTGAACCTCGTCACCTGCCATCTCGGCAACGGCTCGTCGCTCGCCGCGATCAAAAACGGCGGGGTGGTCGATACGACCATGGGGCTTACGCCGCTCGCCGGGCTGGTCATGGGCACGCGCTGCGGCGACATCGACGCGGCCGCCGTGCTTTCGATAATGGAGAGTGAAAAGAAGTCCCCCGCCGAGATGGACCGCATTCTCAACAAGGAGTCGGGGCTCCAGGCCGTCGGCGGCGTCAAAGGCGGCGATTGCCGGGATCTGTGCGCCAAGGCGGCGAAGGGCGATCGCGGCGCGGAACTCGCGCTCGAGATGCTCGCCTACCGCACGGCGCTCTACATCGGCGCCTACAACACCATCGTCGGCGGGGCGGACGCGATAATAATGACCGGGGGAATCGGCGAGAATTCGTCCGAGGTGCGCGCGCGCATCGTGAAGCGTCTCGGCGCGCTCGGGATAAAACTCGACCCCAAGGCCAACAAGGTTCGCGGCGAGATCGCGGTAGTCTCGGCGAAGGGGTCGAAGATACCGGTCGTCATCATTCCCACGAACGAAGAGCTTATGATCGCCAGAGACACCGTGCGCGTATTGGCGAAGTAAAGGAATTCCGGAAAAATGGATGCGATAAAGAAAATAATCGAAAAAGCCTCGAAACTGAACGGCGCCATCGTTCTGCCCGAGGGACAAGACCCGCGCGTGATTGCCGCGGCCTGCGCCTGCGTCGACCGCAAGATCTGCCGTCCGACCGTACTCGGAACGCCGGCCGAGATCGCCGCCGCCGAGGAAAAGGCGAATCTCAAGCTCGCCGACCGCGGCATCGCGACGATCGACTACACCGCCGGCGACGCGGAACTCGAGAACGCCTATCTCGAAGCGTGGAACGCGAAGGAGGCGCGCAAGCCGGCGGAAAAGCAGAAGATGATCGATCTCGCCGGTGCGCAGGCGACGTTGCGCACGAAGCGGATCTATTTCGGCGGCATGATGGTGAAGCTCGGCCGGGTCGACGGGCTCGTCGCCGGCTCCATCGCCTCGACCGGCGACATGTTGCGCGCCGCGTTCCATACGCTCGGCACCCAGAAGGGCGTGAAGACCGCGTCGAGCTGCTTCATTCTCGATCTCAAGCGGCCGACCGCCTCGGGAGACGGCGTGCTCGCTTTCGGCGATTGCGCGGTGATCCCCGACCCGACGGCCGAGCAGCTCGTCGACATCGGTCTTGCGACCGCGCAGACCTACCGCGATCTCACCGGCAACGAGCCGAAGGTGGCCTATCTGTCGTTCTCGTCCAAGGGCTCGGCCGGCGGCGCGCTCGTCGAAAAGATGCAGAAGGCCGTAGAGCTCGCCAGGCCGGTCTTCGCCGAAAAGGGCATCAGGATGGACGGCGAACTGCAGTTCGACGCGGCTATAGTCCCTTCTGTAGGCAGGCAGAAAAACAAGGACGGCGCCATCCAGGGCGACGCCAACGTCTTCATATTCCCCGATCTTAACGCCGGCAATATCGGCTACAAGATCGCCCAGCGGCTCGGCGAGGCGGACGCCATCGGTCCCAATCTGCAGGGGCTCGCCAAGGCGATGAACGATCTTTCGCGCGGCTGCAGCGCCGAGGATATCGTCGGCACCATCTGCGTTACGCTGCTCCAGAGCCAGGCCAAGTGACATGACCGACAGCGAAATTCTCGCCAGAGCCAGAGAGGTCTTCGACATCGAAGCCAGAGGCCTCGCCGCGACCCGCGATTCGCTCGACGGGAATTTCGTTGCCGCTGTGAAGATGATCGCTTCGGCGGCGGCGGACGGCGGAATCGCCGTCGTCACCGGCGTTGGCAAGAATCTGCACGTCGCCGAGAAGATCAGCGCGATTTTCTCGTCGACCGGCACGCGCTCGATCGTGCTCAATCCCGTGCAGGCGATGCACGGCGACCTCGGCATGGTGTCGGCCAAAGACATTCTGGTGGCGCTTTCGTTCTCGGGGGAGTCTGACGAAATAGTCCGGCTCGTCCCGGCGATACGCCGCCACGGACTCAAGGTGGTATCGATGACCGGCCGGCCCGGTTCCACCTTGGCGAAGATGAGCGACATCCACATAGCCATACCCTGCGGCAGGGAGGCGTGCCCATTCGGGATGGCGCCGACCAATTCGACGACGGCGACGATGGCGATGGGCGACGCGCTGGCGATGGTGCTGCTCGACGCGCAGAAGTTTCCGGTCGAGGAATACGCGATGAACCATCCGGCCGGCGCGATCGGCCGCGCGCTCGTGATGAAGGCCGCCGACATAATGCGCACGGGCGGGCGTCTGGCCAAGGTGGCGCCGGAAACGACGGTGATGGAGACGCTCTTCGCGATGACGGCGGCCAAGGGCGGCTCGGCGGTCGTCGCCGGCGAAGACGGCAAGCTGCTCGGCATTTTCACCGACGGCGATTTCAGACGCATCATCGCGACGGATCCGGCCGGGCGCGACAGCGTTCTCGACTCGCCGGTTTCGGCGGTGATGACGGCTTCGCCGATGTTCGTCCGCGACGACGCCTACGCCGCCGATCTCTTGAAAATCTTCGAGAAAAGACACATCGACGATCTGCCGGTCGTGGACGCGGCCGGAAAGGTCGTCGGGCTGGTGGACATACAGGATCTCCCCAAAATGAAAGTGCTCTAAGAAAGGAATACCAAGATGAACGCGAGAATTACGGCAGCTGTCGCGATCGCCCTCGCCGCGAGCGCGCTTTCGGCGGCGCCGAAGAAGAAATCCGCCGCCGCGCAGGCCGGCGGGGAAGAGCGCGGCGGCAACGTCCGCATCGAGCAGTTTCCGAAACTCGGCCGCAGCGCCACGCTACCCGCGCCGGCCGTGCAGGGCGGTTCGATCATCGGACAGGCGTTCACCAAACCGCGAAAGTGGATCGTCCTCGAGACCAAATACTCCACCGACGCCAAGTGGCAGGATCAGCTTACCTTCACCTGGCACGTGCTTCTCGAGACCAAGTCGGCGACCGAGAAGGCCAAAGAGGACATTCCGCCGTATTCATATTTCACGACTTCGACGACCTACGTCAACATTCCCCAGGGAACCCACGCGGCCTCGGTCTGCCTGCATCCGTCGTATCTCGAGCGCTACGGCGAGCCGAAGGCCGTCGGCCTCGTGGTGTCGAACCGCGACGGTGAGATTCTCTTCGGCGACTGCGAGAGCGATATCAAAGGCATCCCGTCCCACCCCAAGGACGAGAAGAAGGCGTTCTGGAACGATCGCGACATCATGGACGCCAAGAAGGACGGCGAGCCGATGATCGAACGCCGCCAGGGTCTGCAGGACCGTTCCAAAACGATCTGGGCGCTTGTGAACCCCAACGACTACGAAATGACGGTCCAGTAAGCCATGGCAAAAAAGATTCTCACGCTGAACATAGGCGCATCGACCGTCTCGCTGGCCGAGTTCGAGGCGTCCCGCAGCGGGTCGCTGAAACTGGTCAACTACGGCATGGCGGCGCTTTCGGCCCCGCTCGACGCCGGCGGCGCCGAGGCGGTTCTCGCGCCCGCGATCATGGAGATCGTGCGCGAACGCGGGATACGCCCGGGCGACGCGCTTATCTCCGTGCCCGGCCAGATGGTGTTCCCGCGTTTCGCCGACATTCCCGCCGCCGGCGGCTCAGAACGGTTCGAGCAGATGGTTCGCTACGAGATCGAGCAGAACATACCGTTCCCGATCGACGAGATGATCTGCGACCGGCAGATCGTCGGCGAGACCGAAGCCGGCGACAAATCGGTAATGATCGTCGCGGCCAAGGCGGATCAGATGGAAGAGATCTCCGCCGCCGCGAAATCGGCCGGATTCCTGCCCGAAGTCATCGACGTCGCCCCGATCGCGGCGACCAATCTGCTCAAACGCCTGCATCCGCAGGACGAGAACTGCAGCGTGATACTCGACATCGGCGCCAAGACCACGTCGCTGGTCATCGTCGACGGCAACCGGCTGTACACCCGGTCGATTCCGGTCGCCGGCAACATGATCACCAAAGAGATCTGCCAGGCGCTCGGCTGCGATTTCGCGGAAGGCGAGCGGCTCAAGCGCGAAATCGGCTATGTGGCGCTCGGCGGGACGGTCGAAGACGAGGACGAAACCCGCGACCGGGTTTCGAAGGCGTGCCGCACGGTCATGGCGAGACTGCACGCGGAAGTGTCGCGGTCGGTCAACTTCTACCGTTCCCAGCAGGGCGGCGCCGCGCCGCAGAAGCTCTATCTCGCCGGCGGGTCGTCGGTGCTGCCGCAGCTGGACGGATTTCTCGCCGAGAATCTGCAGATCGAAGTCGAGTATCTCAACCCGTTCGATCTGATCGAGATCGGACCCAAGATCGACAGAGATGCGCTCGAGGCTGACGCCGCACAGCTCGTGCCGGTCGCCGCGCTCGCGCTGCGCGCGGCCGGCGAGGCCGCATTCGCGATCAATCTCGTGCCGGCGTCGATCGTCAACGAACGCGCCGACGCGGCCAAAATACCGTTCGCCGCGGTCGCCGCGGTCGCCCTGATTGGTTCGCTGGTCGCGACCTACGTAGCGGTAAACCGGCAGACCGAGGTCGTGAAAAGCGCTCTCGAGGTCGCGGAATCCAAAGTCGGCACGCTCAAATCGTTCGAAGCGAAAGTCAAGAAGGCGCTCGACGCGGAATCGCGGGAGAAGGCTAAAGCCGACGAACTGCTCGACCTTTTCGGACGCCGCGGCGCCGCGCTGGCGGCTCTGAACGCCGTCCGCTCCGCGATTGGCCCCGACTTGTGGATCGAGAAGTGGGAGGGCGAGCGGGTGACGATTCGCGGATGGGCCGACGACGTCGCCAGACTGGTCGCAAGGAACAAGACCGCCTCCGGCGCCGGCAAGTCGACGGCTTCCGAAATCGTGGCCGAACGGCTCAGGGCGATGCCGCAGGCGGTCGACACGAATTCGGTGCAGATCGCCGAGATGACGACGGTCGGCAAGAACGCCGAGATCGAACAGTTCGCGCTTAACGTGAAATTCGCGAAAGGAGGCGAGCGGTGAAGCCTACCAAAAACCAGATCGCGCTCTTGGCCATCGGCGCAGTCGCCGCCGTCGCGGCGATCGTCATGGGATTCTTGATTTTCGGCGCGTTTTCGGCCAAGTCCGGAGCCGTCGAAGCGCTGGACTCGGCGATGGCCAACGCGCGACGGCTGTGCAAGGCCCAGATTTCCCCGACGCAGGAGGCGGTCGACGCGCTCGACGCCAACCGCGACCGGCACGCCGAATGGTTCGGCGCAGCCTGCGAAATGGCGTCGGAGGGCGACCGCGCGATCGAGGAGAACCTGAACGAGGCGGCTTTCAAGCAGCAATTGATCGACGACGCGCGCGAACTCGCACGGCTACCGGGCGAGGCAAACGGGGCGATAGTCGCGCCGGACTTCACGTTCGGATTCAAGGACTACATCGCCGGCGGGGTGCTGCCCGAGCGCGAAAAAATACCGCTTCTCCAGCGGCAGTGGGGCGACATAAAGGATATCGTGCGGCTGCTTTCCGGCTGCGGCGCGGCCGAGATAACGTCCATCGAGGCGAAAGACGAGCCGAAAGAAAGCGAAAAGCCGAAACCCGCGGCCGGCAAAAACGCGAAGAAAAAGGCGCAGGCGAAAGCCGGAGACGAGGAGTCCAAGGCGATCCGCTGCCGCTACGAACTGCAGTTCAAGGCGAAACCCAAGGCGCTGGCCGCGACGTTCAACGCTCTTGTTGCCGCGAAACGCTTTGCCGTCGTCGACGCCTTTTCCTTTTCGCGCGAGGAGGATATGGTCGCAAGAGCCCTCTCGCCGGACAAAGGCAAATCCGCCGCCGCCGGCCGGGAAAAGAAACGCAAGAGGCCGCGTTCTGGCGCAGAGAGCGATGATGACGCCGCCGTCGAGATTTCGGCGGCGAAGAAGGGCATAATCACCGATCCCAAACTCGAAGCTCCGTTCGTGGTCCGGCTCTCGCTTTCCGTCTACGACTTCGGAAGCGGAAAATCCGCGGATGCGCGGGATCGGGAACTGGAGGAGGTGGCGGAATGATGTCCAGAGACACGGGCCGCGGATTTTTCGCCGCGCACTGGGAACTTGTCGCGCTCGGCGCGGGCGTTTTGGCGCTCGCGGGGTCGCTGGCGTTCGCTTTCGTCGCCTTCGGCGTCGATCCCGAGAGCCGCAAGGCCGAATTGTCCCGCGAACTCGACTCGATGAAGCGCGCCGACACGGGGGTCGTCCCCGTTGACGTCGACATCTACCGGAACGCCGCCGACGCGTTCCAGTCGCCAAAGCGCATACCGGAGCTTTCCGGCGAGACCGGCAACTTCCTCGTGTCGGCGGGAAAATCGTTTTGCGCCAACGGCGATTGCGCCAGGCCGATTCCGACCGGGGTCGAGAAATGCCCGTTCTGCGGCGCGGAACAGCCGAAGGACGTTCCGGTCGTCGCCGACACCGACTCGGACGGGCTACCGGACGACTGGGAGACGCGGTACGGACTCGACCCCAACGACGGATCCGACGCATACGCCGACTCCGACTCCGACGGCTTCACGAACCTCGAAGAGTTCGAGGCCAAGACGGATCCGTCGGACGCATCGAGCCACCCGGACTATCTCGACTACGTGCGGCTCAAGCTGCCGCTCCGCGAGACGGTTCTGCCGTTCTATTTCAAGGGCGTGGGACCGGGCGGCCTCAGGTATCTGTTCTTCGACCCCAAGCGGCGCAACGACTACGGGAAAGCCGGCACCACCTACCAGGTCATGGCAGGCGAGGAGATCGGCGAGACAGGTTTCGTCATGAAGAGCTACGAGCACAAGGAGAAGCGCGAGCGCATCAAAGGCAGCGAGCAGGAGAAGAGCGTCGACGTGTCGGAAGTGACGATCGAGCGCAAATCGGACGGCAAGCGCGTCACGCTCGCGATCGACGAGAAGCGCAAGCCGGTGGACGTGCAGGCGGTTCTCGTGTTCGAGCGCGGCGACGGGGCCGACATGGTCGTCGTTCCGGGCGACATAGTCGATTTGAGGGGACTCAAGTACGAGGTGAAGAAAATCGGCCGGCTCGCGAACGGAGCGAGCGTGACGCTCGAACATCCGACCCTCGGAAAGAAAATCATAGACGCACTTGAACAGTGAAGAAAAAAAGAATATAATATGTCGCGGAATAAGGAAAGAGACATCACCATGACCATAAAGACTTTTGTCGCCGCCGCAACGGCTTTCGCCGTCGCATCCCTGGGCGGTATCGCGCATGCGCAGGACGATCTCGACGACCTTCTCGCCGATCTCGAGGGCGAGCTTTCGGCCGTCGGCGGCGATGCCGAAGAGGATGCTCCGGCGGACGAGCCCGCGGAAACCGTCGACGAACCGGCGCTCGCGCCGGAGACGGAGTCGGAAGATTCGTACGCGGCCGAGTCGGCTTTAGCCGACGAAGACGGCGAAGAGGAAGCAGGAGCGGAAGACGATGTCGCGGCCGAGCCCGCCGGGGAGAGGGAAGAGCCGGCGGAAGAAACCGCCGACGCCGGCGACGAAACCGAACTGGACGATGCCGAAGCGGCCGAACCCGAAGCGGCCGACGAAGACGTAGCGGAGGAACCGACCGAGGAAGCGCCCGCCGAAGAGCCGGCGGAAGAGATCGCCGACGCCGATGAAGACGATGCGACCGAAGCCGAATCTGATGAAGGCGACGAGACCGCCCGGCTGCTGGACGAGCTCAGCTCCGGCGACGACGGCTATGAAGACGAAGAAAGCGGCTACGAAGAGCCGGCACCGCCGTCTTCCGCCGCCGACGGGGCGCAAAGTGCCGGCGAGGCCGTCGACGCGGAACTGCTCGCCAACATCCGCGCGTCGGAAGCGCTTCGCCGCAAGGCGCTCGACGAGCAGGCGCTGCGCGAGATCCAGACCGCGCGCGAGTGCATGAACCGCCGCGAATACCAGGAGTCGGCGCGCCACTACAGTCTTGCCATCAAGCTGCTCAACGACAAGACGTCGTCATCCGGTCTTCGCCGCGAGTGTTCGCAGGGCATCGCCGAGGGTCTCTATCGCGCCGCGCTCGAAGAGGATAGCATCGGCCGCCGCGACCGGGCGGTGAAGCTCATGGAGCGCGCGGTCGACATGCGCCACCCCAAGGCGAGAAAGCAGCTGGAATCATGGCGCAGGGGCGACGATCCGGACAAAAACAGGGTCGACGTCTCCGAAATCAGCCACCGGCGCAACGACGAGAGCTACAAGACCAAGCGCGAGCGCGAACTGCGCCATCTCAAGCGTTCGCGCCAGCTGCTCGCGCAGCGCGAACTCGACGAAGCGCTCGACGAGTGTGAACTCGTGCTGGTGTCGGATCCGTACAACCAGGAGGCGATACGCCTCAGGGAATCGATCGAGCGCAAGCGGCTTGTGATTCTCAGGCAGGAGCGCGCCGCCGCCCGCGAGGGGATGATCGCCGACGTCGACGAGGCGTGGCGCCCGGTCTACGCCGTCGACGCGCGCGAGCTCGAAAACTCCCAGTCGACGACCGTGAAGACCGCGGTCGGCCCCGATCCCGAGCGGTCGATCGAGCAGACGATCGTCAAGCGCATGAAAGACATGCGCCTGCCGGCGATATCGTTCAAGCCGCCGGCGACGATCATCGACGCGGTCGAGTACTTCCGCCAGGCGTCGAAGGATTTCGACCGCCCGGAGATTCCGATCGAAAAGCGCGGCTTCAACTTCGTCTTGAAAACGCCAGAGACGCTGCGTTCGAGCGTGCAGAGCGAAGACTACGCCGACGACGATTTCACCGAGACCGCCGATTCTTCCGGCGGCGGACAGGCCGGCATACCCGTCATACCGATGATCACCGCCAGCGACATTTCGTTCTACGAGGCGCTGAAGCTGGTCTGCGAATCGGTCGACTACAAGTTTTCGGTACAGGGCCAGATCGTGATGGTCATGCAGAAGGACATGTCGACCGACGAGTTGATCGTGCGCGACTTCCCGGTTTCGGCGTCGTTCCTCGAGAAGATGGGCGGCGCCTCCGAAGACATGAAGTCGATGCAGACGTCGGCCTTCGGCAACCGCCGCCGCAACAACGACGACGAAGAAGAGAACCAGGAGCGCGACTGGAAGGAGTTTTTCGGGCTTCTCGGCGTCAAGTGGCCCGAGGGCAGTTCGATCTACTACGTCAAGACGGTCGGCAAGCTTTTCGTCAAGAACACCGCCGACAACCTTGCCGAGTTCGAGAAGGTCTTGATGACCGTCTCGGCGCCGGTACAGCTCATCGAAATCGAGACGCGGTTCGTCGAGGTCTGCCAGGACGATCTCAATTCGCTCGGCTTCGAGTGGATTCTCAACAGCGACTACACGCTCGGCGTAAACCGCCACATCGCCAAGGCGCTGGGGCTCAAGGGCGGCAAGTGGGACGCCACCGGCGGCAACGGAACGGTCACGACCGAGACGACCTCGACGATCGACTACCAGAACGAGGGCGGCGTAAACTACGCCAGAGAAGTGATAAACACGGTCTCGACCACGACGACGGACGGGCTTTCGGGCGGCTCCGGCAAGACTTGGCTCAGAAACCGCGGCGGCGGCGCGAAGAACATGGGCGTCAGCGGCTTCGGCGGCGAGGGCGCGACCTACCAGAACGGCAACCGCTACCTTTCGACGCTCTCGAACCACATCTCCGGCGAGGGCTACTCGACGAACGACCAGTTCATGCGCGTGAACGCGTTCCTCGGCAACGCCGACGTATCGATGATACTGCACATGCTTTCGCAGCGCAGCGACACCGATCTTCTCTCGGCCCCGAAGGTGCTCACGAGACCCGGCGAAGAGGCGGTAATGAAGGTCGTTACCGAATACATCTACCCGACCGACTACGACGTGCAGCTACAGTCGAGCCAGAGCAGCGGCGGCTACGGCGGCGGCAGTTCGCAGTCGGCGATTCTCGCCGTCGTCGAGCCGCAGTCGTTCACGATGCGCGAAGTCGGCGTGATCTTGCAGGTAACGCCGACCTTGACCGACGACGGCAACGTAATCGATCTCGAGCTCAACACCCAGGTCGTCGACGAGCCGACGTGGAAAAACTACGGCATGCGCATACCGTTCACCGGCAACAGCAGTTCGTTGCAGAGCTTCCAGGGCATCGGCGACATCCTTACCGGCCTGTCGGACGTATTGACGACGCTCGGCACCGGCATCACCGACGCGATGAGGGCGACCTTCGCCGAGAAGGTCACGGAGTCCGCCAGCTCCGCGCTCGACAACCTTACCGACACCTCCCAGGAGAACATGACCTACTACGACGCGCCGATGGAGCAGCCGTTCTTCCACGTACGCCAGATCGATTCGAAGGTTTCGGTGTACCCGGGCGCGACGATCGTGATGGGCGGTCTCATAACCGAGGCGCGCAAGGCGATGGACGACAAGATACCGTTCCTCGGCGACATACCGTTCATCGGGCGGCTCTTCCGCAGCCATGCCGAACAGACTTCGAAGCGCAATCTTCTCATCTTCGTGACAACCCGCATCGTGGACGGCCGCGGACGCGAAATTCCACGCGACAGTTTCAACAAGACGGAGGAGGATCAGGGGGTCAAGGCGGCCCCCGAGATCGCCGCCGACTAACGGCAAAACCAGTGAAAGCATGCCTCACCGGGGGGATTGCCTGCGGCAAATCCCTCCTTTCGCGCTATTTGAACGAACTCGGCGTCGATACGATCGACGCCGACGATATCGTCCACTCGATACTGCCGGCCGAAGAGCGCGCGCGGCTGGCGAAGCGCGTGTTTGCCGACGAGGCGCTGAGAAAGCGGCTCGAGGCGCGGTTGCATCCGCTCGTCAAGGTGCGGCTCGCGGCGGAGGGCGAGGGCAGGCTTGCCGTCATACCGCTGCTTTTCGAGGCGGGATGGGACAAAGAGTACGATACGGTAATCTGCGTCGTTTCGACGCGCGAAAACCAGCTTGCGCGGATGCAGGAGAGGCGGGGCCTCACCCGGGCGGAGGCCGAGGCGCGGCTCGCCGCCCAGATGCCGGCCGAAGAAAAGGCGGCGCGCTCGCACTATGTAATCCGCAACGATTCTTCGGCGGAAGACTTGAAAAACGAAGCGGCCAGACTGGCCGCGTGGCTGAAACAGAAGAAGAAGGAGAATGAAAATGGCTGACAATCTCGATGTTTTCGCATCGGCGGAAAGCCCGGTGAACCCCCAGTTCGCCTCCAACAAGGCGAAAAAACAGTTCCGCGCGCGCAAGCAGTTCGCGAAAGGATCCAAGGTGAACCACTCGCCGATACGCGGCGCGAACGGCGAAGAGAGCGTAAACCCGCTGCTCAACGCGCCGCTGCCGGCCGAGCCGGCGGCGGAGGCGGCGGAAGCGGCGGCGAACCCCAACCGCGACCCGGCGCTGGCCGAATACCGGCTCGCGGACATCCAGACCTGGCCGGCCCAGACAATCGTCGACAAGATGATGCCGGGCGCCGACCCCGAAGAGCTGGGCACGTACCGCAAGCACGAGCTGATATTCGCCGCCATCCGCGCCTATCTGCAGCGCGGCGGCGCGGTTCTGGCCTCGGGATGTCTCGAGATCATGCGCGAAGGGCACGGGTTTCTCAGGTCGGCGAAAAACAACTTTCTCGCCTGCCCCGAAGACGTGTTCGTAACCCAGCAGCAGATACGCCGCCATGCGCTCAGGACCGGCGACATCATCGAAGGACCAATCCGCGACCCGCGCGACCGCGACCGCTTCTTCTGCCTGGGCAGCGTCGTCGCCGTCAACGGCAAAGAGCCGTCGGTCGCCGCGCGCGTAGTCCACTTCGAGAATCTCACCCCGACCTTCCCGACCAGGCGAATGATTCTCGAAACCGGCGCCAAGGAGCTTTCGACCCGCGTCATCGACATTTTCACGCCGATCGGCTTCGGGCAGCGCGGTCTCGTGATAGCGCCGCCCAGAGTCGGCAAGACCGTTCTGCTGCAGAAGATGGCCAACGCGATAACCGCCAACCATCCCGACGCGATGCTCATAATCCTTCTGATCGACGAGCGTCCCGAGGAAGTGACCGACATGCAGCGCAACACCAAGGCGATGGTGCTTTCGTCGACGTTCGACGAAGAGCCGCAGCACCATGTCAACGTAGCCGAAATGGCCATCGAGATGTCGAAGCGCCAGGTGGAGAACGGGCGCGACGTCATAATACTGCTCGACTCGATAACCCGTATGGCGCGCGCGTACAATACCGTGCAGCCGCATTCGGGCAAGATATTGACCGGCGGTGTCGACGCGCTCGCGTTGCACCGGCCCAAGCGCTTCTTCGGCGCGGCCCGCAACATCGAAGGCGGCGGCTCGCTCACGATAATCGCGACCGGGCTCATCGACACCGGCTCGCGGATGGACGAGGTGATCTTCGAGGAATTCAAGGGAACCGGCAACATGGAAATCGTCCTCGACCGCTCCCTCGCCGACAAGCGGATCTTCCCCGCGATCGACATCGGCAAGTCGGGAACGCGCAAGGAAGACCTGCTTCTCGACCCGCTGGAGCTCGAAAAGACCTGGGGACTTCGCCGCATTCTCGCCGACGCGGGCCCTGAATCGGCGATGAAATCGGTTCTCAATTCGCTCAAGAAGACGAAGTCCAACCCCGAGTTCCTGCTGGCGCTCGAACTGAAAAAACTGTAAGCAGTGGAGGGAGGCGTGCCATGAGATACGCGAAACTTGCCGCAGCATGTCTGCCGGGCGTTTTTGCGCCGCTTGCCGTCGCCGGCGACCAGGGCATAATCCTCGTCGGCAATGGCGGGCTGATCGACGGTAGCACGAATACGGTATATGTCGAGGCGCATATATCAGACCAGCTGGCAGGCAATCTCTACCGGTGCGAAATTCCGGATGTCGAGCTGACCCCGCCGGATTACATGCTGTTCGACGGCTGGTATTCGCAGCCGTCCGGAGGGATGCGGTATCCCGGCGCGGAGATAACGGTTCCCGCCGGTTCGTGGCGAAACGTCTACGCGCACTGGCGCTACGACACCTACGAGGTTGCGTATTCCGAGACCGGCGGCGATGCGGATCTGCGCGTGCAGACGGCGACCAACGGAATTCCCGCATATGCGGAAGAATGCCAGACGGAAGATTCCGGTGTGATGCGGTTTGTCGGCTGGGTCGACGGCAACGGCGCGAACCACCGGCCGGGCGAGTTGCTGGACAAGAGCATGGAAGGCGATGTTCTGACGGCACTGTGGGAGTACAATGTCGAATTTGCGGCCAACGGCGGCAATCCGGCCGCAACCAACGTCTGGCTGAAAAAATCGAACAATCTACCGCCGGTTTCGTCGCTGTTTGCCCGCAAAGGGTATCGATTCGCGAATTGGGCGCTCGCATCGGACGGTTCCGGCGGCAAGTACGAGAACCAGAGCCGGTTCGGCGACATATTCGAAGGCGGCTGGATTGCGGGGGAGGATGTTCTCTATGCGCAATGG
>JAGDAE010000119.1 GCA_017959645.1 Kiritimatiellia bacterium | reverse complement strand
GATTTCGAGCAGCTCTACGAGGCGCTCGAGGGGCATCCGGTGACGATACGCTTCCTCGACCCGCCGCTGCACGAGTTCGTGCCGCACAGCGAAGACGAGATCGCGCTGTTGGCGAAGACCCAGAACAAGCCGGTTTCGCGCATCAAGGAGATCATCGATTCGCTGCACGAGTTCAATCCGATGATGGGTCACCGCGGGTGCCGTCTCGCGGTCACCTATCCCGAGATCGCCCGCATGCAGACGCGCGCGGTGATACGCGCCGCGATCAACGTGCAGAAGCGCCATCCCGACTGGAAGGTCAAGCCCGAGATCATGATTCCGCGCACCGGCGAGATGAAAGAGCTGAAGTTCGTCAAGAACATCGTGGTCGAGGCCGCCGACATCGAGATCAAGGGCGCCGGCGTCGAGCTCGAATACGAGGTCGGCACGATGATCGAGATTCCTCGCGCGGCGCTTACCGCCGACGAGATGGCGAAGGAGGCCGACTTCTTCTGCTTCGGAACCAACGACCTCACGCAGATGACCTACGGGTTCTCGCGCGACGATTCCGGCAAGTTCCTGAACGCCTACTACGACGCGAAGATATTCGAGAACGATCCGTTCGCCAAGCTCGACCAGACGGGCGTCGGCAAGCTCATGGAGATGGCGATCGCGCTCGGAAAGCCGGTCAACCCGAAGCTCCACTGCGGAATCTGCGGCGAACACGGCGGCGACCCGACCTCGGTCGAGTTCTGCCACCGCATCGGCCTCGACTACGTGTCCTGCTCGCCATACCGCGTGCCGATCGCGCGTCTGGCGGCGGCACAGGCGGCGCTGCGCAAGTAAAGGGGAGATGACCAGACTCGAGGAGAATTGGTCCCTGACGAGGGAGACGGTCGGCGACGGCCGTCTCTCCGTCGTTATGCCGGTGCGCAACCTGGCCGGCTCGATCGCCCGCAACCTGGAGGCGACGGCCGATCTTTTCGAGTCTCACGGAGTCGCCGCCGAACTGGTTCCGGTCGACGACGGCTCCGACGACGGGACGGCGGGCGAGATCGCCCGCCTCGCCGCGTCGTTTCCGCGCGGGCGGGTGGCGATCAAGCCAGTCTATCTCGAGCGGAACGGCGGCAAGGGCGCGGCGCTCAAGGCGGGGTTCGAGGCGTCGTCGGGCGAGTACGTGATGCTGCTCGACGGCGATCTCGACATCCATCCCAAGCAGACGCCGTGGTTCTTCCGGGAGATGGTCGAGAAGGGGGCGGACGCGGTGATCGGGTCGAAGCGCCATCGCAGATCGGTCGTGCAGTATCCGTGGCACCGGCGGCTGGCCAGTTTCTGCTATTTCGCGCTGGTGAGGATATTCGTGGGGCTGCCGATCACCGACACCCAGACGGGGATGAAGCTCTTCCGCCGCGAAACGCTGCGCGACGCCATCGGGCGCATGCTGGTAAAGACGTACGCATTCGATCTCGAGCTTCTCGCGATAGCGCATTCGCGCGGCGCCAAGATCGCGGAGGCGCCGGTCGTGATCAGGTTCGGGCAGAAATTCGGATGCCTGAAGGCGAACACCGTGTGGACGATGGCGAAAGATTCGCTGGCGGTTTTCTACCGGCTCAGGATTCTCAAGTACTACGACCGGGTCGAGATACCTCCGAAACTCGGACGCGAACCGCTGGTGTCGATCGTCATTGCCTGCCCCAACCGCAGCTGGATGCTCGACGAGTGCCTCGCCGCGATCGAAAAGCAGACGTACCGCAATTTCGAGACGATCGTGCTCGACGACGAGAAGACCGGCAAGATACGTCCGGCCGAGAAGCGCAACATCGGCATATGCGAGGCGAAGGGCGAGATAGTGGCGTTCATCGACGACGACGCGTATCCCGACCCCAAGTGGCTCGAGTACGCTGTGCGCCATTTCGGTGACGAGACGGTCGGCGCGGTCGGAGGGCCCGGCGTCACGCCGCCCGGCGACCCGTACATGGCGAAGGTCGGCGGGAGGGTGTACTCGAACCTCATGGTGTCCGGCAACTACCGCTACCGCTACCGCGCAGGCGGGGTTTGCAGAGACGTGGACGACTACCCGAGCTGCAATCTGTTCGTGCGCAAGCGGCTGCTCGATTCGACCGGAGGCTACCGCACCGATTTTTGGCCGGGCGAGGACACGCTGCTCTGCAAGGATATCGTCGATGGCGGCTCGCGGATATTCTATGACCCGTGGGTAATAGTCTACCACCATCGCCGCGCGCTGTTCGCGCCGCATCTGAGGCAGCTGGGGCGCTACGCGTTCCACCGCGGATATTTCGCGAAGCGGTTTCCGTCCAATTCGCTGCGTCTTCCGTATTTCATTCCGAGCGCGTTCGTGCTGTACTGCGTTCTCTGGCTGGCGGCGGTGGCGGTGCCGACGCCCGACTCCATGCCGCTGTGGGCGTGGACGGCTTGGCACGGCTTCATCTGCGTGCCGATGATGGCCTATCTCGTGCTGGCGGCGGTCACGTCGTTCTCGATCAATCCTCTGACCTGGCTGCTGACGGTGTGCGGGGTCGCGAGCACCCATTTCGTCTACGGCGTGCGCTTCATTCAGGGACTGGCCGCGAAAAAAGCGCCTTGCGAATTTATCGGAAAGGATCACGTATGAACAGCGAAACGGTTGTCGCGTCGTGGATTGTCATCGCCTATCTTGTCGGCGGCATACCGTTCGGCTTTCTGATCGGGAAGCTTCGCGGAATCGACGTTAGGACGGTAGGCTCGAAGAATATCGGGGCTACGAATGTATTCCGCACGGTCGGGAAGAAGTGGGGGCTGGTCGCGTTTCTGCTGGACGTTCTCAAGGGGGCGGTTCCGACGATTCTCGCGCGGCGGCTGGCGCCGGGTCCCGAATGGCTGCCGCTCGCCGTCGGGGTGGCGTGCGTTCTCGGTCATATGCTCACGCCGTACATGAAGTTCAAGGGCGGAAAGGGCGTGGCGACCGCGTTCGGAATGCTGATCGGACTGATTCCGGCGATGGTGGGGGTCGCTTTTCTGCTTTTCGCCGTCGTGTTCGCACTGTCCCACTATATTTCGCTGGGCAGTTGTTCGGCGGCGGTTTTCCTGATGGCGGCGATCTGGTTGCCAGTTTTGGGCTCGAAAGGCGCGGAAGATATGCCGCAATGCATTCTCGTGACGCTGCTTGCGGCATTCGTGGTCTTCAAACACCGCTCGAACATCGTCCGGCTCGCGAAGGGGACGGAAAACAAAATATATCTGTTCGGCAAGGGAAAAACTGATGCACCGCCTGCGAGCTGATTTTTCATCTGAGGGATTCGCGCTTCCAAGGGAGACGAAGAACCACATGAGGGTTCTCCGGCTAGGCGAGGGCGAGGAGGTCGAGCTCTTCGACGGCAAAGGGAAGACCTTGCGGTGCAGATTCGCCGACGGCACGCCGGTTCCGTCCGGTGCCGTCGAAGAGCACGGGAGGCCGGCGCCGTCGATAACGCTGTTCGCATGCGTGACGAAAGGTTCGCGGTGGGATTGGACGATCGAGAAGGCGACGGAGCTCGGGGTATCGAGAATCGTCCCGGTCGTCTCCGCCCGGACGATCGTGAGGATCGCGGCGGGCGAACGCGCGGCGAAGCGTGAACGGTGGCTCAGAATCGCCGAAGACGCGGCGCGGCAGAGCGACGCCAAATGGGTGCCGGAAATTCTCGAGGCGACCGGTTTCGGCGAGGCGCTCGCGCTTGCGGCGAAAAGCCGCTGTTTCGCCGGAGCCCTGACGGATCCGCGTCCGAAGCCGCTGCTCGAAGAGGTCTTGGCTGCGGAGGAAAGCGAAGACTATTCGGTGTTCATCGGCCCGGAGGGAGATTTCACGCCGGAAGAACTGTCCATGCTTCTCGAAGTTTCTACTCCGGCGAGTTTCGGCGCTTCGGTTTTGCGGGCGGAAACGGCGGCCATATATGCAATCTCGGTTCTTGTGGCGGCGAAACGCAAATGACGGGACTTTTCGATACGCACGCGCATTTCGATGGAAGCGAGGAGGAAATCCGCGCCGAGGTCGAACGGGCGAAGGCGGCCGGCGTCACCCGCATCATGGCCGTCGGCGGCAGCGAGAAGCTGAACAAGACCGCTTCGCTGTTCGACATCCGGGCGATCGGCTGGGATCGCGATGCTGCCGGCGTACCGGCGCCGGAACTCGACTATTCGGGCGCGTCGGCGGTCGGCGAAATCGGACTCGACTACCATTATTCGCCCGAAACGCGAAAGGAGCAGCTGGAGCTGTTTTCCTCCCAACTCGAAAAGGCCCGTTCGCTCGGCCTTCCGGTCGTGATCCATACCCGCGAAGCCGACGGCGACACCATCGCCGCGCTGAAGGAGATACCGTCGCGCGGCATAATCCACTGCTTCACCGGCACGCCGGGGTTCTGTCGCGCGCTTCTCGATCTCGGGTTCTACATTTCAATTTCCGGCATCGTCACCTTCAGGTTTGCGGACAACGTCCGCGAATCGGCGCTCGCCGTCCCCGACGACCGGATTCTGATTGAAACCGATTCGCCGTATCTCGCGCCGGTGCCGATGCGCGGCAACGCGAACGAACCGGCATATCTCGTCCATACGGCGAGGTTCCTCGCGGAGCTCAGGAAAACCCCGTTCGAGGATTTCGCCGCGCTCACGTCGAAAAATGCAATGGAGGCACTTGGATGTTCGGAATGATTCTTCTTGCGGCGCAGATGTATCTGCCGGTACCGGGTGGGTTCGCGATCTCGAACGGAGAGGCGGAATTTTCGCGCCCGCTCTACGGCTGGCACGGAAACGACTGCATGGCCAATCCGTCCAAGATTCTGGTATGGACGGGAGACCGTCCGAAGGTCAGGCTGTCGAAATATCCATGCGACGATCCGGCGGCGATTCCCGATCTCGGCACGCTGGAGTTCGACACCGCCGGCAAGAACGTCGACTACCGGTACGTCTGGGGCCGGGCGGAGTACGATATCGGCGGCGACGTGTCGCTGCGCATGGTCCGGAGCGCAGACCGCGAAGCGTTGCTAGTGGAGGCGACGGACGAAATCCCGTATTCGATCGGCGGCGAGTGGACGCTGACCGGCGAAGAGAAAGCCGGCGCGGCGACATATTTCGCTTTCGACCGCAAGGGCGCGGCCGGACGCGACGGGCTCGAGGAAGAGTTCGCCCGCGCGGTATCGCGGCTGGAGCGGATAGCGAAGGCGATCGAACCGAAGACCCCTAGCGCGTTCTT
Source organism: Kiritimatiellia bacterium (assembly GCA_017959645.1). Lineage (GTDB taxonomy): Bacteria > Verrucomicrobiota > Kiritimatiellia > RFP12 > UBA1067 > UBA1067. The sequence goes on along the minus strand of JAGDAE010000119.1, from coordinate 4,318 downwards.
GAACTCGCTCGTCGCCTGCCAGCTCGTGGCCGCCGACGCGTTGCTGGAGGAAAAAGCCATATGCCACGGCGTGACCGGATGGCACTGTCCGTTCTCCGGCTGGAGAGGCGCGTACGCATTCATCGCGGCCGGCCGGTACGAGGAGTTCAAAGACAACGCGAGACTGTATTTCGCCGCCCAGCGCGAGGACGGCCGAATCCCGTGCTATCCCGACCGCGATTCCATCTACAACATGAACGAGGTCTTCGTGGACGCGGTTCTCCGCTACTGGCTCAAGACGCGCGATGACGGATTCATGCGCGAAGTCGCCTACGAGGGAATCAAGCGCCATCTGGAATGGGGAGAGCGCACGATGCGCGAAGAGGAGACGGGGTTGTTCGAAAATTGGCTCAACGCCTGGAATACCGACGACAAGTGGTGCAACGGCGGCGCGGGCACGATTGCATCGTCCTACTACGCCTACGCCTACGGAGTCATGGCGAAAGTCGCCTCGGCGCTCGGGATGGACGGCGACGCGGCCGCCTTTTCCGCGCGGCATATCGAGATAACGGCGAAGATACGCGAATTTTTGTGGGACGACCGTCTCGGAGTATGGGGCGAATACCGCGAAAAATCCGGCCGCAAGCGGCTCGTGAACTGTCCCGACACCTCGACCATATACACGGCGATCGATTCGCTGGGCGACGCGGAATCGGGGCTGCGCGCGCTGGCGTGGGCCGACGGCAACATACCATTCCTGTATTCTTCGAACAAACTGCCGAAGTTCTATTCTTCCTGCGGCGTGTACGCCCAGGAGAACATTCATCTCGCGCTCGCCTACTGGCAATGCGGCGAGCGGGCGAAAGCGTGGCGGCTTTTCGAAAAGTCGACAGCTTCGGCGGCGACCGGCGTCAAAGCGGGGCCGGGCATTCTCGCGCTGCAGCTTGACGGCAACCTGGAAAACCGCGGGCATGTCGATTTCGGAGACACGGTCGGCATATTTCTCAGGGCGTACGACGAGGCTTTTTCAGACCTTGCGGCCGAAGACATGCAAGCCGCGCTTCCGGAACCGGGAGCCGGCTGGGGCAAGCCGGAGGGGCGGGGTTGCGACTACAGGCTGCCACAGTGCACGGCCGCGAGATTCATCGACATCTCGAAGGCCTTCAACCAGAACTGGCGGACGCTCCACGAGCGCACGTATTCCCCGCGCATCGAATGCTTCGATTTCGCGACCTGGGTTCCGCGCACGCTTACCGAACACGGGCGTTCGTGGTGGGAGGCTCTCGACGGGACGGGCGACGTCGACAACGTGCGCGGCGGGCACAATGTTCCTGAAAAACTGGAATGGCCAGCCGCGAACATGCTCGACGCCGGAGCCGGAATGCTGTTCCGGCTGGGGCCGGAAAACGGCGCGAACGCGGCGTTCGTGTCGCTCTACCGGGAATTTCCCGCGTCGATCGAGATACCACTTTCGGGCAAGGCGCGCAAAATCGCGCTCCTGACCGTGCTTTCGACGAACCCCAATCTCGACTGGATGGAGGCGGCGCGGCTGTCTGTGCGCTACTCGGACGGCGGCGAAGAATCGCTGTCGCTCGTTCCGCCCGACAACTGCGACGATTGGCTCAACTATCTCCAGCTCGAACCGTACGCCTTGAACGGGAAAGCCGTGATGTTCGGCGAGCGCGAGCACGCGAATCTGCTCGCGCTGGATCTCGACGGGACGAGAGAGCTGGAGGCGATCGTATTCGAGTGCGTCTCGACCGAGACCATCGCCGGGCTGCTGGCGGCAACGCTGTTTTGAAAGGAAAAGGAGAAAACGATGAAACACAAAATGCTGACGGCGGCGGTTCTCGCCGGATTCTGTCTCGCTTGCGGCGCGCGCGAACTCCAGAAGAATGCGATGGTCTGGTACGACACCAACGGCCACGTTATCAACGCGCACGGCGGCGGGGTTCTCGAATACGGCGGAAAATACTACCTTTACGGCGAACACAAGGTGTACGGGCAGGCCGGCTGCCGAGCGCATGTCGGCGTGCACATATATTCGTCCGGCAATCTCAAGGACTGGCAGGACGAGGGCATCGCGCTGAAAGTTTCAGACGATCCCAATAGCGATATCGCGGACGGCTGCGTGATGGAAAGGCCGAAGATAATCCACTGCGCGAAGACCGGCAAATTCGTGATGTACTTCCATCTCGAGCGGACGAGCCATCTCGACTACAGCGACGGCAGGGTCGGCATAGCGGTATCCGACACGCCGGCCGGCCCATACCGGTTCGTGCGCTCGCAAAAGCCGACGCCGGGAACCTATCCGGTGAACGCGCCGGAAGACGAAAAAACGCCCGAGGCGCTCGAGCGCTCTAGGGCGGACGTCGCGAAAGTTCCGCATTATGGCGAGAGCGAAGAGATGAAGGCGGCGCTGATATATCCGGCGTTTGTCGAAGGCGGACAGGATTCGCGCGACATGACGCTTTTCGTCGACGACGACGGCACCGCGTATCTGATACATTCGAGCGAGTTCAATTCGACATTGCACTTCTCGGAGCTGACCGACGACTATCTCGATTTCACCGGCCGCTGGTGGCGCGGGAGGTCGAAGGACTGGACGGAGGGCGCCGCCGTCTGCAAGAAGGGCGACTGGTACTATCTCGTCGGCTCGTGGTGCACGGGGTGGGATCCGAACCAGGCGCGCTACTACCGCGCGAGGAGCATAACCGGGCCGTGGGAGCGCATGGGAGATCCGTGCCGCGGCGTGAACCCGCACAACGGACTCGGGCCGGAGCTCACCTGGGGCGCGCAGTCGAACTTCATCCTGAAGGTGTCCGACGACGAATATATCGCGATGTTCGACATCTGGAGGCCGTGGAATCAGGTGGATTCGCGTCTGGTCTGGCTGCCGGTCAGGTTCGGCGACGGCGAGATGGAGATCGAGTGGCGCGACTGAAAAAGTCGGAAACGGCGACGGCTGGCACTTGCGCGCACCATGCGAAAATGATACAATAGCAAGCATGAAAAAAGTGCTGATGCTCGGGTTCGGTTGCATGGGTCGCGTCCATTACGACGTGTGGAAGCGCCTTCGCGGCGTGAAAGTCGCCGGCGTGTTCGACAAGAATCCGAACGCTCTTTCGGATCCGCCGGCGAAGGCCTACGGGTATGTCGAGGTTTCGGACGGCAAGCCGGTGCCGAAATCGCTCAGGCTTTTCGGCGATCTTGACGAGGCGCTCCGCGAGACGAAGCCCGATATCGTGGACTGCACGCTGCCGACGCGCTTCCACGTCGATACGGCCATCGCCGCGATGAAGGCGGGAGCGGACGTGCTTTGCGAGAAGCCGATGGCTCTCGATGCCGCTGGCTGCGCGAAGATGATCGCCGCCTCGAAAAAATACGGACGCAAACTCATGGTCGCGCAGTGCCTGAGATTCGCTCCGGAGTACGCGTTCGCGAAAAAGCTGGTCGACTCGGGAAAGTTCGGCAAGACCGTCGCCGCTTCGTTCTGGCGGCTTACCGCGCCGCCGAAGACGCCGAAAGGGGCGAAGGCGTGGTTCTTCGACGAGAAGCTTTCCGGCGGGATAGCGCTCGATCTCAACGTGCACGATACCGATATCGTGCGCTGGATATTCGGCGAGCCGCAGTCGGTGAAGATCGATGCGCACCGTCGCGGCAAGTGCGTGGACCACTTCATCGTCAAATACGGCTACAAGGATGCGTTTGTCACCAGCGAGGCGAGCTGGGCGGCATCGCCGTCTTTCGCGTTCCAGTTCGGATACCGGATCATGTTCGAGCACGCTACGGTAGTGTACGATCCTTGGCGCAAGGACGCGCTGACGGTCTATCCCGAGAAGGGCGCCGCCTATCCGGCGCCGGTGAAGACGTCTTCGCCGTACGCCAACGAGATCAAGGCTTTTCTCGCGTGGACGCAGGGGCGGCTCGAGTCCGCGCCGGTCTGCAATTGCGACATCAAGAAAACCATATCGCTGATAACGGAGGGATTCAAACTATGAAAAAGGTTCTTGCCGCTTTCGCGGCCGTAGCAATCGCCGTTCCCGCCCTGGCTGGCATAACCGTTACCTACAACGGCGAGAAGGTTCTGCCGTCGTTCGGCTCGGTCGCCGGATTCTGGTTCTACGAGTCGGCCGACGGGGAGCAGTGTATGATCTTCGGTCTTCCCGGCGATTCCGACTGGACCGAGGCCAAGACTTCCGACGGCTGGCGGATGCACGTCGAAGGCGACGACTACAAAGTGGAACGCAGAGCGTACGATCCGGGGCCGGTGCGAGGCGCGTCGCCCATCGCCGACGTCATAGCCGAAGCGCAGATCATATGGGATTGGAAGCTCGCG
>JAGDAE010000118.1 GCA_017959645.1 Kiritimatiellia bacterium | reverse complement strand
GGCGAAGTTCTATCTCTCGGACGAATTTCCGTCCGAAATCAGCGGAGTTGGGGAGGTAAATGCCGACTATCTGCCGAACGGGGAGGAGATAAAACTCGGAAATAAGTGGACGCTCGCCAAAAACGCCACGGTTGCCTACAAGAAGGATCGCACGAGCGGAGAATACGATTGGGTGGTCAACAACGGCAAGAACGATCCGGCAAAGACCAACTATTCCAACCTGAAACTGACGTATACTGCCAAGAAGGGAACCTTCAAGGGGTCATTCAAGGTGTATGCGCTCAACACATCGGGCAAAACGCCGAAGATGAAGAAGGTGACGGTCAATGTGACGGGCATGATGGTCGACGGGGTCGGATATGGCTCGGCGAGCGTCAAGAAGCCGTCCATCGCCTGTCCGGTCATCATCAAGTAGTCCATCCGGAAGGTTGGAAGGTCGACCTTTGACCTTCCAACCTTCTACCTTTGCGCCACTCGAGGTATTTTCTGTGAAAGCGTCCGCCCACGGATGCGGGAAAATATGATATAATATCTCCCCATATGAGAAACTACAACTGCGTTGTCTGCATCAAACAGGTGCCGGATACCAAGAAAGTAACCGGCGAGGCGATGAAGGCCGACGGCACGATCAACCGTGCCGCGCTGCCGGCGATATTCAATCCGGAAGACAAGTGCGCGCTCGAGGCGGCTTTGAGTGTCAAGGAGCGCTACGGCGGGACTGTGAGCGTCGTCACGATGGGGCTTCCGGCGGCGACGGCGGTGTTGCGCGAGGCGTTGATGTGCGGCGCCGACAAGGCGTATCTGGTGACCGACCGCAGGGCGGCCGGCTCGGACACGCTCGCGACGAGCTACATCCTTTCGCAGGCGGTGAAGAAGCTCTCGCCCGATCTCGTGTTCTGCGGGCGCCAGGCGATCGACGGCGACACGGCGCAGACGGGTCCGCAGATAGCGGAGAAGCTCGATTTCGCTTCGGTGAGCGATCTGGAGGCGTTGGAGCTGGACGGCGACACGGCGATCGCGACGCGCGACATCGGCACCGGCGTCGAGAAGGACCGGGTGAAGCTTCCGGCGCTTTTCACCGTGACGGAGAAATTCGGGGTTCTCAGACCGTACGAGATGCGGCGAGTGATGAAATACAAGCATGCGGAGCCGGAGGTCTTCGACTGCGACGCCATCGGTTGCGACGCCGGGCGCTGCGGGTTCGCCGGCTCGCCGACGAGTGTGAACCGCATCGAGAGCGTGGTGCTGGCCGGAGGGGCGTTCAAAGAGGTCGCTCCGACCGACGACGGCATCCGCAATCTGGTCAGAGAACTTATAGCCGACCACACGATCGGTTGAGGGGAGGAAATCAGATGCAAGACAGAACCAAGGGCGAAGTGTGGGTTTTCGCGGAGCAGGAGGAAGGCCGGCTCGCAGACATCGTGTTCGAACTGCTCGGCAAGGGACGGGAGCTGGCGGACCGGCTTGGCGTCAATCTCGCCGCGGTGCTTCCCGGCAAGAGTGTAGCGGGCCTCGCGGCGGAACTGGCCGCCGGCGGAGCGGACAGGGTGCATCTTGTCGAAGACGACCGGCTGGCCGTTTTCACGAACAAGGCGTATCGCCACGCGGTCGTAGAACTGGCGAAGAAGGAGAAGCCGCAGATCTTCATTTTCGGCGCGACGCACATCGGACGCGATCTGGCGCCTGCGGTGGCCTCCGCGCTCAGGTGCGGGCTCACGGCCGACTGCACCGATCTGCAGATCGGCGACTATGTGGACAGGAAGACGGGCGAGGAATTCAAGAACATCCTCATGCAGATACGTCCGGCTTTCGGAGGCAACATCATCGCGACCATCGTCAACGCACGCAACTGGCCGCAGATGGCGACGGTGCGCGAAGGTGTCATGAAACCCGCCGCCAGGCAGCCGGAAAAGACGGCAGAGGTCGTCCGTCACGGCTCGAATCTCGACGGGGTTGAGATTCCGGTCGAGGTCGTGGAGATCGTGCGCAAGGCGTCCAGCGTCAATCTGAAAGGTTCGCGGATTATCGTCGCCGGCGGCGCCGGCGTCGGCTCGAAGGAGAATTTCAAGCTTCTCTATTCGCTTGCGGACGCGATCGGCGGCGCGGTCGGCGGATCTCGCGCGGCGGTCGACCTCGGGTATCTCGAGCACGAACGTCAGATCGGGCAGACCGGCGTCACGGTACGCCCGGCACTCATGATTTCGTGCGGAATCTCCGGCGCGGTGCAGCACCTCGCGGGCATGCAGGACTCGGCGAAGATCATCGCGATCAACACCGACAAGGACGCTCCGATATTCAAAGTCGCGCACTACGGCATCGTCGGCGACCTCAACGTCGTGATACCGAAACTCGTGAAGGCGATCAGAACGAAGGGCTGATAAAGACGGGAAAAGGAGAGTTATGGGCAATTTCTACACCGACAATCCGGATATCGAAAATACGCTCGACATGCTCGATCTCAGCGAGGTGGCGGCACTGTTCGAGAATGATTTCGAGTATGCGTCCGAATACGATTTCGCGCCGAAGAACGCGGAAGAGGCGATCGACAACTACAAGCGCGCGATATCGCTTTGCGGCGACATCATGGCCAACCGCATCGCGCCGCTGGCCGAAGAGACGGATCTGGTCGGGAACACGCTCAACGAGGACGGCTCGGTTACCCGCGCTCCGGGCATGAAGCTCGCCATCGAGCTGTTCGGCCGCACGGGGATGATGGGCGTGACGATTCCGTACTATCTGGGCGGACTGAACATGCCGTGCACGGTGCTTACCGCGTGCAACGACATCGTGAGCCGCGGCGACGCGTCGCTGATGAACCTTTTCGGGCTTCAAGGCATCGCCGAGACGATCAACATGTTCGCCGACGAGGAGATCAAGAGACAATACGTGCCGAAGCTGGTGACGGGAGAGTGGACCGGGGCGATGGTGCTCACCGAGCCGGACGCGGGGTCGGACCTGCAGAGCGTGAAAACTAGCGCCCGGCAGGACGAGAACGGCGTCTGGAGGGTTAACGGAGTCAAGCGGTTCATCACCAACGGCTGCGGCGATGTTCTGCTCGTGCTTGCACGCACGGAGCCGGAGTTCACCGACGGCCGCGGCCTGAGCTGCATGCTGGTCGAGAAGGGGCCGTGGGTGAAGGTGCGCCGGCTCGAGAACAAGCTCGGCATCCACGGCTCGCCGACCTGCGAGATGGTGTTCACCGACGCGCCCGCGAAGCTTATCGGTCTGCGCAAGCGCGGACTGATCACGTACGTCATGTCGCTCATGAACGGCGCGCGCATGGGCATCGCGGCGCAAGGCACCGGGATAGGCGAGGCCGCCTACCGCGCCGCCCGCGACTACGCCGCCTCGCGCATGCAGTTCGGGGTCACGATCGACACTTTCCCGGCGCTTCGCGAGCTCATGTCGACGATGTCCGTCGAGCTGCAAGCCTCGCGCGTACTCACCTACTATTCGGCGAAATCGGTCGATCTCGAGAACGGGCTTTCGAAGAGGTTCGAGAATCTCAAGGGAACGCCTGAGGCGGCGGCGGTGCGCGCGAGGATGAAAAAATACGCCGCGTTCAACAAGATGCTTACGCCGATGGCGAAGTACTATGGCTCGGAAATGTCGATGCGGAACGCCCAGGGGGCGATTTCGGTCTTGGGCGGCTCCGGCTTCATGAAGGACTATCCGTGCGAGCGGTATCTGCGCGACAGTCGCATCGCGACGATCTACGAGGGCACTTCACAGCTCCAGGTCGTCGCCGCGATCGCCGGCGTCGCCGGCGGACTGGTCCATGATGTGATCGATGACATCCTCGGCGGCGGCTGGCAGAAGGACCATCCGCGGATGACGGCGCTTCTGGGAGATCTCGACAAGGCGGTGGAATTCGTCAAGTCGCGCGAGGATTCGAGGATGTATCTCGATCTTTCGGCGC
>JAGDAE010000117.1 GCA_017959645.1 Kiritimatiellia bacterium | reverse complement strand
TCGATCTCGCGCTTCAAGGGTCTTGGCGAAATGAACGCCGACGAACTCTACGACACGACCATGAACCCCGGCAAGCGGCATATGCTCCGCGTAACGCTCGACGACGCGATGGCGGCGGACAGGATGTTCTCGCTTCTGATGGGCGACGAGGTCGAGCCCCGGCGCAAGTTCATCGAAGACAACGCGCTCAACGTGCGCAACCTCGATTTCTGATCCGGCGTGAAGGCGCTTGTTCTAGGCCGGGGCAAAAGCGGCAAGGCGGCGCGGACGCTGCTCGAGGCGGACGGCGCGAGCGTCGATTTCGCAGACGGATACGATCTCGTCGTCGCCAGCCCCGGCATGCGCGTAATGAGCGAACTCGAGTACGGGGTAAGAAAGCTTATGGAGCGCGGCGTGAAGATGATCGCGGTTACCGGCTCGAAGGGCAAGTCGAGCGTGGTCAAAATCGTCGCCGACGCGCTCGGGGCCGTCCCTTGCGGCAACTACGGGATGCCGGTGAGCGAAGTGGGCGACTGCGAATGGGCGGTGGTCGAGGTTTCTTCGTTTCAGCTCGAGACGACCAACCTGCCGCCCGACGCGTTCGAGGCGGCGGCGATCCTCAACCTGCAGGAAGACCACATGGACCGCCACGGATCGGTCGCCGCGTACCATGCGCTGAAACGCAGGCTGCTTTCGTTCGCGAAGACCGCGTTCGACTGCGAAGCGCCGCCGACCGGACTTCTTCGAGGATCGTATTTCGACAATCCGGTTCTGCGCGCCAACGGCTTCATCGCCGCCGCGCTGATGCAGACGGCGGGGCTCGGCGACGAAGCGATCGCCGCGGCGTTCGCCGCGTTCGAGCCGCTGCCGCACAGGTTCCAGACCGTCGGCGAGTTCGGCGGCGGGAGATGCGTCGACGATTCCAAGGCGACCAGCGTGGCCGCCCTCGCCGCGGGCGGGACGATGTGCGGCGACTCTCCGGTGCGTCTGATCGCGGGCGGCAGGGCCAAAGGGGACGATCCGAAATATGCCCTGCCCGTCTTGACAAGTCGGGTCAAAAAAGTGTATCTTATTGGCGAATGTGCTGGAGTGTTTTCCTCCGCATGGTCCGGAAGCGTGGAGCTCGAACTCTGCGAGACGCTGGATCGCGCGGTGGCGGATGCGTTCGGAGATTCGGCCGCCGGCGAGACGATTCTGCTTTCGCCGGGGGCTGCGAGATTCGACCAGTTTGCGGATTTCGGGGAACGCGGGGAGGTCTTCGCGGAACTCGTCAAAAAAGAAGGACAAAACAAATGAAAAAACTCGGTGCGGTTCTAATGGTTGCGGCGATCGCCGCCATCTCCGGTTGCAAAGATCCGGATTACGTTCGCGGCGGCAAGACGGCTTCGTCGCGCGGCGAGCCCAAACAGATAGAGGCGACGCGTCCGCCTGCGGCCCCCGTCGAGGCGCCGGCCGAAATCGAGACGCCGGTCGTTGTCGTCGAGGAGAAGCCCGAGACGCCGGTCGTCGTCGTCGAAGAGAAGCGTTGCGAATGCCCCGCCGGGACGGTTCACGCCGCGCCTTGCGCATGCGGAGCCGCCGGTTGCGCGTGCAAAGTGGCCGAGCCCGAGCCGGAATACACGATCTATATCGTCCAGCCCGGCGACTACCTCGCGAAAATCTCCAGAAAGTACAACATCAAGATCGACGCGATCAAGAAGGCGAATCCGTCTATCAAGAACGATGTAATCCGCATCGGGCAGAAGCTCAAGCTTCCGGGCAAGGTCGATGTCGGCGAGCAGAAGGAGCCGGCGAAGGCTGCGGCCGCCGGCGGCGCCAAGCCTTCCGCCAAGTTTGCGCCCTATACCGGCGAGACGGTCGAATACGTCGTCAAGTCCGGCGATACGCTCGGTGCGATCGCCTACGGGCACGGCATCAACATCCGTCAGCTCAAAGAACTCAATTCGCTGTCGAGCGACGCCCTGAAGGTCGGGCAGAAGCTCAAGGTTCCGGCCGGCAAGACGGCGAAACCCGCAAAGGCGCAAGCAGTGGCGGAGACGGCCAAGCCTGCGGAAAAGAAGCCGGCCGCGCCGGCGAAGTCTGTCGAATCTGAAGTCGCCGACGCGCTTGACGCGCTCGCCGATGTTCAGGACGAACCCGTCGCGCCCGTCGCCGACGTCGCCGACGCCGCTGCGGCCGCGCCGGTCGCCGCCGAAATCTACAAGACCTACGTGGTGCAGGAGAACGACGATATCACCGGAATCTCGATCGAGTTCGGCGTCAGCTCCGGCGTCATCCGCGAACTGAACGGTCTGGCCGACGACGAGCAGCTCAAGCCCGGGACGGTTCTCAAACTCCCGCCTGAAGCTTCCGCCGGCGTCCCGGACTGACCGCAGGTGCGCAAGTCCGCACTATATTTCTTCGGCCTGGTTGTCGCGGCTCTCGTGGCGCTGGGCCTTGTCATTCTTTCGAGCGCCGGCGAGGCGAACGGTTTGCGTCTGCACAACGACGCGTACTTTTTCATGCGCCGCCAGTTCATGTATCTCGGCGCGGGAATCGCCGTCGCCGTTCTCGCGGCGGCGTTCGACTACCACCGTTGGAAGGAATGGCCTTTTCTCGCGTTCCTGATGTATTTCGCGGTGCTTGCGCTGTTGTGCGCAGTGTTCGCGTTTCCCAAGATAAACGGTTCTCACCGATGGATCTCGCTCGGCCCGCTGCGCCTGCAGCCCAGCGAATTCGCGAAGCTGGCCACGGTGATCGCGGTCGCGGTTTGGATGGATCTCGCCTCATGGAAGGTCGAGCTTTTCTGGCGAGGCGCGTTCTGGCCGGTCGCGATAATCGGGTTGCTCGCGCTGCCGGTAATGATGGAGCCCGACTTCGGCTCGGTGATGGTCATCGGCCTTGCCGGTTTTCTGCTGATGTTCGTCGCGGGCACGAGAATCCTCCACATTCTGCCGTTCGTCGGCCTCGGCGGCGCGGTGTTCGCGGCGAGGGTGCTCACGAACGCGAACCGCATGGCGCGCATCAAGGCGTATCTGGGCATGGCGGTCGACGAGGCGGGGGCGGTCGTCGACGCCGCCGCGCGCAATGCGGCGCACCAGTCGCAGATGGCGCTGGTCGCGATCAAGCGCGGCGGAATCTGGGGTGTCGGGCTCGGCGAGTCGATGCAGAAGCAGGCGTATCTTCCCGAGGCGCATACGGACTTCATTTTCGCGATCTATGCCGAGGAGCTGGGCATGGTCTGGACGATCGTCGCGATTCTGCTGTTCGTCGCGTTTTTCGCGCTTTCGGTGTACATCGCGCGCAAGGCGACCGACCGGTTCGGCAGGTTTCTGACGATCGGCATGGCGTTCGTGATATTCTTCCAGGCGATGTTCAATCTGGGCGTCGTCTGCGGGGCGCTGCCGACGAAGGGAATGGCGTTGCCGTTCTTCAGCTACGGCGGAACCAATCTGCTGGCGTCGTTTTTCGCGGTCGGTACGATTCTTTCGGTAGGCGTGCATTCGTACCGCGATTCCAAGCGGCTGATCAAGCGCAACGTCTTTCTCGGGTAGGGCGATGGCCGGCGAGACCCAGGAGTCGCCGTACACGGTATCAGCGCTCACTGCGGCGCTGAAAGACGCGATCGAGGGAAGGTTCTCCAAGATATACGTCGAGGCGGAGATAAGCGGCTGGCGGGTGTATCCGAGCGGCCATGCGTATTTCACGCTCAAGGACGACGGCGCCCAGATACAGGCGGTGATGTTCGGATCGACGCTCGAACGCTACCGCGTCCGCGGATTCCTGAAGGACGGCGCGAAGGTAATGGTCTACGCGAGGGCGACGGTCTACGCGCCGCGCGGCAATTACCAGCTCGTGGTCCTCGGCGCCAGGCCGACCGGCGAAGGCGAACTCATGCGCCGGTATCTCGAGCTGAAGAAGCGGCTCGGCGACGAGGGGCTGTTCGACGCCGGGAAGAAGCGTCCGCTTCCGTTCATGCCGCGTCGCATCGGCATTGTGACCAGCGAGGCGGGGGCGGTGATCCACGACATGTGCACGGTCCTGACGCGGCGGTTCCCGAATATCGAGATACGCCTGTTCCCGTCGCTCGTGCAGGGCGATGCGGCGCCGAAGTCCCTGATCGCCGGCGTGAGGTATTTCAACGGGCTTTCCGGCTGGCGCGCGGATTTGCTGATAATCGCGCGCGGCGGCGGAAGTTTCGAAGATCTGTTCTGCTTCAACGACGAAGCGCTGGTGCGCGCGGTGGCCGGTTCCGCGATTCCGACGGTTTCCGCGGTCGGACACGAGACCGATTTCACGCTCTGCGATTTCGCCGCCGACGTCAGGGCCGGAACCCCGTCGATCGCCGCCGAGATCGCGGTTCCGGTGATGGACGAGTTGACGGCGCGGCTTTCGAAGTCGTGCGGCGCGATGGTTTCGGCTTTGCGCGGCCGCGGCGAATGGTATGCGCAGCGCATCGACCATCTTTACGGTTCGCTCGCCGCGGCCTTGAATCTCGGCCGCGTGCGCGTCGAATCCAGACTGGACGGCGCGGTCGCGAAACTCGCCCGCTGCTTGGCGGTTCTGGGTTCGCGGCGGGAATGGTTCGTGCAGCGGGTGGAGCACGTCTCGTCCTCGCTCGCCTCGGCGCTGGAGCTTTTCCGCACCCGCGTCGCCGCCAGACTGGAAAACGCGTCCGCCAGACTGTCGGCGCTTTCTCCGTACGCGGTGCTCGAACGCGGATATTCACTGACGACGTCGGAATCGGGCGAGGTGATACGTCTCGCCGGCGAAGTGCGCGCCGGCGATACGATCGTGACCCGCCTCAAGTCGGGATCGCTTCGCTCTAAAGTCCTCGCCGCCGGCGGGGACGCAGAAAATCCAGAAAAGAAAGGATAAGACAGAAATGAAAAAAACGGTTGTGCTGGCAGTCGCCGCGTTTGCCGGTTCGCTTTTCGCGATCGAGGCGCCGAAGGCCGTACCCGAACAGTGGAAGGGCCTCAGGGTCGGCGTCCTCGGCGATTCGATCACCGACAAATCGCAATGCGCGTACCAGAAGCTTTACTGGCAATATCTCGCCGGCTGGCTGTCGTGGGACGTGCACGTCTACGGAATCTCCGGACACCAATGGTGCCATATCCCAGGCCAGGCGGAGGTGATGATTTCCGAGATGGGCGACGATCTGGACGCGGTGTTCATTTTCGCCGGAACCAATGACTACTGCGGCGCCGTTCCGCTCGGCGAGTGGTATGAGACGAAGGAAGAGACCGTGAACTGGTGGGGAGAGGAGAGAAGACTCATGCGCCGCTCGTTCAGCATGGACCAGGGCACTCTGCGCGGACGGATGAACTTCACTCTCTCGATGCTCAAGAAGCGCTATCCAAAGGCGGCGGTCGTGCTGCTTACGCCGCTCCACCGCGCATATGCGACATTCGGCGGGAACAACATACAGCCGGCCGAGGACTTTCCGAACACGATCGGACTTTACGTCGACGACTACGTGAAGGCGATTCGCGAGGCGGCGGACGTGTGGGGCGTCGAGGTTGTCGATCTCTACGGCGCGAGCGGAATGATTCCGCTGCAGGACGAATATGCGAGGTATTTCCGCGATTCGCAGGGAACCGACCGTCTCCACCCGAACCAGTCTGGACATCTCCGCATCGCCGATCTGGTGTTTTGCCGTCTTTCGTCCATCCCTTCGTCGTTCAGGGAGGATTGAGCCGCATGAGAGATCTTGGTGACATTCTCGCCGAGGTGCGCGGGAAGATCGCCGCCGCGTGCGAACGGGCCGGGCGCGATCCGGGCGAGGTCGAAATAGTGGCCGTCACGAAGACGCACGGCGAGGATGTCGTGCGCGAGGCGTGGGAGGCGGGCCTCAGGATCGTCGGCGAGAACAAGGTTCAGGAGGCGATGTGGAAGAAGGAGGCGAGTCCGGCGGGTCCGAGCTGGCATCTGATCGGACATCTCCAGGGCAACAAGGTCCGCAACGCGCTCGCGACTTTCGATTTCATCCATTCGGTCGATTCGGTAAAACTGCTCGACCGCATCGAGGCGGTCTCCGAGAACTGCGGCTTCATGCCGCACGTGCTGCTCGAAGTGAACGTTTCCGGCGAGAAGTCGAAAAGCGGGATGCGCCCTGACGATGTCGCGGCGGCGGTTTCGCACATCGTCGGGAATTGCCGGCGGATAACCGTCGAGGGGCTGATGACTATGGCGCCGTTCAGCGCAGACCGCGAGGACGCGCGGCCGTATTTCCGGCGTCTGCGGCAGTTGCGCGACGAGATCGAAGACCGGCTTCAGGTCGGATTGCCGCGGCTTTCGATGGGGATGAGCGGCGATTACGAGACGGCGGTCGAAGAGGGAGCGACCTGGGTGCGGCTCGGGACGGTTCTTTTCGGCGAGCGTCCGAAGGCGAAGACGCGGCGGGCGGTATCGGACGGCGACGAGATGGATTTCGGCCTCGACTCGTATTCCGCCGGTCCTGTCGTCAGAGTGTACGACTGATGTTTCCGGTCGAGGATATTCTCGACGACGTGAAGCGCGCGCTGGCGGCCAACCGCGAGGTGGTTCTGACCGCGCCTCCGGGCAGCGGCAAGACCACGTGCGTCGCGCCGGCGCTGCTCGGCGAACCATGGCTCGCCGGCAAGAAGATAGTCATGCTCGAGCCCAGGAGGCTCGCCGCCAGAAACTGTGCGGAATTCATCGCGCGCCGGCTCGGGGAGGACGTCGGCGGCACCGTCGGCTACCATGTCCGTCTCGAGCGCATGGTTTCCGCTTCCACCCGTCTCGAAATCGTGACCGAAGGACTGCTTGCGCAGCGGCTTCTTTCGGACATGGAGCTCAAGGACGCCGGGCTGGTCGTCTTCGACGAGTTTCACGAACGTTCGCTCGCGTGCGATCTTTCGTTCGCGCTTGCGCTCGAGGTGCGTCGCGCGCTGCGTCCGGATCTGCGGATCATGGTGATGTCGGCGACGCTGGATGCCGGCGAGGTTGCCGCGCATCTCGGTAACGCCGAAACGATCCGCGCCGGCGGGCGGATGTATCCGGTCGAAACGGTGTATCTCGGCGACGTCCCGGTCGTTGCGGCGATCGCCCGCGCATTGCGCGAGACCGACGGCGACATTCTCTGCTTTCTGCCCGGCGAGGGCGAGATACGGCGCGTGAACGAGGCGTACCCCGAGGCGCTGCCGCTTTACGGCTCGCTGCCGCGCGAAGAGCAGGATCGCGTTTTCCGGGAGGGCGGCGGACGCAAAATCGTGCTTGCGACCTCGATAGCCGAAACTTCGCTGACGGTTCCCGGCGTCGTCTGCGTCATCGATTCCGGGCTTATGCGGGTGCCGCGGTTTTCTCCGGCGACAGGGATGTCGGGACTCGTGACTCTGCCGCTTTCGCTCGATCGCGCCGAACAGCGGCGCGGGCGCGCCGGCCGCGTGCGGCCGGGCGTGTGCTACCGGCTCTGGAGCGAGGCGTCTGAGGCGTCGCGACCGAAGAAGATGACGCCGGAGATACTCGATTCCGATCTCGCTCCGCTCGCGCTCGCCAGTCTGGCGTGGGGGGCGACGCGGCGCGATGATCTGCCGTGGATGACGCCGCCAGGCGCTTCGGCGTGGGAGCGCGCGATTTCGCTGCTCAAATCGCTCGGAGCGGCCGATTCCGGCGGACGGATTACCGAGAAAGGCGCGAGGATGGCGAAGCTGCCGATGCATCCGCGGCTCGCGAACATGATTCTCGGCGGCGGCGACCCGGTGCTGGCCGCGATTATCGAAGAAGGCGCGCGAACGCGAGAAACCGACATCCGCCGCGTGCCGGCCGACGCGCGAATACGCCGGCTCTCGCGTCGCT
Organism: Kiritimatiellia bacterium; assembly: GCA_017959645.1. Taxonomy (GTDB): domain Bacteria; phylum Verrucomicrobiota; class Kiritimatiellia; order RFP12; family UBA1067; genus UBA1067. Next base: position 1,131 of record JAGDAE010000117.1, on the reverse strand, counting down.
TCGCCGTCGGTGCGCCGAAGGCGATGGGAGAAGGGGCCATGCTCGCGCTGGCGTATCCTGACCGCATCGCGAAAAACCGGGGCAACGCGACGTTCCGCATGGTTTCGGGGCGCGGGGCGTATCTCGATCGCGAAGACCCGCTCGCGTCTTCCCCGTATCTCGTCTGCTGCAAACTCGACGACCGCGAAGGCGACGCGAAGATATTCCTCGCCTGCCCGATCGGCGAGGACGAAATCGAGGACATGTTCGCGGACGAAATCGTGCGCGAAACGGTATGCGAATGGGATTCGCGCGCGGAATGCGTCAAATGCGCGATCCGCCGCCGGCTGGGCGCGATGACGCTCGACGAGCGTCCGTGCCGTCCTTCCGGCTCGGAAGAGCGGATTGCCGCCGCGTTGCTGGACGGCATCCGCTCGAAGGGCGTTGAAAACCTTCCGTGCTGGACCAAAGAGACGCGCCAGCTGCGCGCGCGCGTTGATTTTCTTTCCGCCAGATGCGGATGGCCGAAAATCGACGACGCCGAGATAATCGAGGCGCTCGCCGGCTTCGTCGGCGGAATGTCACGCTGGCGCGACCTCGAGAAAATCGACCTCTCGGCGGTATACGGCTATATGCTTTCGGAGCGCGGATACGACCGTCGCGAACTCGACCGCCTCGCTCCGGCGAAGATGCAGGTTCCGTCGGGAAGCAACATGACGATACATTACGAAGGGGCGGAACCGACGGTCGAAGTGCGTCTGCAGGTATGTTTCGGGCTCATGAAAACCCCGAAGGTCGCAGGCGGAACGGTGCCGGTCGTGAGGACGCTACTCTCTCCGGCGCAGCGTCCGGTGCAGGTCACCAAAGACCTCGAGGGATTCTGGAAGGGCGCATATCAGATCGTTCGCAAGGATATGCGCGGACGCTACCCGAAGCATTATTGGCCCGAAGATCCTTTTTCCGCCGTCGCCACTCGCCGGGTGCGTCCGAAGTGAATGCCGCAATCGCAGGAATCCCCGGCTGAAAACATAAGGGGGTTTCGAGAAATAATAAGGGGGTAAGGGCGAAAACATATGAGGGCTTTTCAGATTCATATGAGGGCTTTCGCGGTTTCATAGCAGGGCTTTCGCGGTTTTATACAAGGGGATGTTC
>JAGDAE010000116.1 GCA_017959645.1 Kiritimatiellia bacterium | reverse complement strand
GATTCCGACATGCCAGCCGGCGCCGCCGCCGCCGCCGATCGCCGCAAGCGGACCGACTGTCGTGTCGTATCCGCTGCCGCCCTGCACCCAATTGCCGTTGGCGACAGCCTTGCCGCCCGCGCCGACGCTGACGGCGTTCTCGCCGGCGGCAACCGGCCGCCCGTACTCCATCAATACCGCTCCCGCGCCGCCGCCGCCGCCGATGAGAAACCCGCCCGCGCCGCCGCCGCCGACAAGCAGCAGATCCGCCACGCCGGGAGTGGCGAAGGTTATCGAGGCCGACGAGGACGTATTGGTGAATATGTACGAGGTGTATGTCTCTCCAACCCTGACCTCGACGTCGCCGGATACCGACGCCACCGTCGCGAACGGAAAGACCTCGACTGGCGTTACCGTCACCCTCGTCCATGCGCCTTCGCCGGCGGGAGGAACCACCACATATTCCTCGCCGGGAAGGAAATACCCGATGTCCGCGTCGACATCTTCGGAATCGGTCGCCGTAAGATGGACTTTTTCCGAGAATCTGAGCCGTCCGGCGGAAGAGAACTCGTACGCTCCGGCGGTCTTGATAACATCGTCGCCATCAGAAAACCAGCCCGTTCCCCCGTCGTCGTGCCACGTCTCGTGATGTATCTTCGCCTCGATTTCGCTGAACCCGCCGTAGCCGTGGTCCTGGTAACCGAAAGCGATCCTGAGCCCGGTGGCGTACCGGCAGAGATTCTCCCCGGCGCCGTCGCAATATATTCTGAGACACCGCGAAACCGCATCCGCCGTCGTCCCCACGTTGCAATACGCCGAGTTGATCGACCAGCCGAACGAATATTCGCAGCCCGCCGGCGGGCGCACCGCCGACAGCCAATTGCCTTCGCTGTCGCGATACTGTATCGAGTTCACGACGATGTCGTTGCGGTACTGGCCGCCTCCCCAGCAGGAAAATATCCGTATCTCGTCGATGACGAGCGGATTGTCCAGGCTCCATGCGTACTCCAGCGTCGTATTGTCGGCGAGCGTGACCTCGAAGCCTTCCGAAACCGATTCGCCAGGCATCGGAATCGCGCCGTCGCCGAGCAGGCTCAGCGGGGCGCCCGGAAGTTCAGACCCTCTTCCGCCGGCGATTATCTCCGGCGTGAGACCGCGGAGCGCATTGTCGGACGCCGCGTAGGTTCCGATGACGATGTTTGCGCCGTCCTCGTATCTGTCGCCGTCGGCGACGACGGCGGCCCGCGCCGCCAGGCTGCAGGCGGCGAACGCCAGCACGAACAGTTTTTTCATATGCCGAAACCTTTCTCAAATTTTACATACCGGTATATTACCAAAATTTTTCCGGAAACACAATAAGTCAAAGGTCTAAAGTCAAAGGTCTGAAAGTCAAAAGTCAAACTCCGACCTTCGACTTTCCGACTTTTCGAAATTTCAAATCAGCGACGATTGGGTTATACCATATTTACGGTTCACGATGAGCCACAAAATCTCATTATCAACTCGCGACCGCATTGCCTCGACCATGTACGGCCGGTTCGTGAACTTAATTTGAAGCATCAATACGACCAGATAGGCATCAACCCGGCGAATCAATCCGATTCTCGCGATAGTACTTTGCGATTTCGCGATTGAGCGCAATATCTTCCGTCTCGCGCCCATGATCAGGTCCGCGAAGGTGTCGCCGGAAGGCCATCCATACTAGGACGACGCAGAAGACGAGTATCATGCCGCCCATCACCAACGCGAAAAAGAATTCGCCCGGCATATCCTCCGGGCACAGAAGAAGCGTCACGATAGCGGCAACCACTCCCAGACAGACAAGAATCGTCTTGATCACCCAGTACTTGAGGATGAATCGCCATAATCCGCCTTCGCCCCGCGGGAAGGTGCCTTCACGCGATGTATCGAAAACCCAGTACATATTCTTCATTCCCTTCAGTAATCCATCATGAGTTTGATCATCAAGCATGCATTGGCGAGATATCCGCCCACGACAACGCTGCCTGCGAGAAAATAGAGCTGCCGCCGGTTCAGAACCGCTCCGGCGATCAGCGCGACGATTATCGACAGCACCGCGAGCGCGGCAAGCTGTCCGTCCGGCAGCAGCTGCCAGAGGCCATAATCCCAGCAGCTTCGCGGCCGATATCGTGTCCATCCATCATTTCGACTCCCCATTTGAAATTCCGTTCATACCCATGACGGGCCGCATTTGAAATGTGTCGGGCGACGTCGGCATGAATCTGCCATTGCCGTCAATTGCACCTATCGATTTCAGAGGTTCCGGCTCCTGCGCAACCGGTTCGAAGTCCGTGCCCTTGACCTCTCCGCTTGCCGTCTGCACCGTAACCGAATAGATCTCGCTATCACCGTTTTCCCCGCCGGAACACCCCATGCCGAGAATCTCCAACGCGCCTTCCGGCACATGTATCCAGGCATTCGCCCACTTGACGTCAACCGTTTCCCTGTTGACATCCAGTCGAATCTTCCAGTCGAACTGGTGATTTGTCGCCAGCTGATAAACACCCGGTGAGAATTCCGAAACAGTGAGCGGATGATGGAGCCAGCCGCACAATCCAAATGTCTTCCCCGACTTGAACACCACCCGATACTCGTTGCGGAAACCACCGCTTTCGCGCCGTGATTCCAGCGCGAACCCGACACTTTCCGGAAGCGCGATCCGATTCCATTCCTTCTCTCCGCGCGCGTCGGTTTTGCCGAGCAGCGGATCATGTCCGCCCGCGACAAACTTTCCGTTCGTGCGGATCATGCCGATAAACCGCCGCCCCTCGAGGGAATTGCCGATCGGCGCCGTCTTCGTGGTCGCAACCTCGCCCTCCGCCGTCTCCACTATGACACCGCTATCCGATTTGCCCGTTATCGAGAGCGAACCGTCGGGGACAAGAATCCACGAATACTTTCCCTTTACCTCGACGGTTTCATCCACGGCATTGACGCGATACTCGTTTCGGATGAACTCGGCGACAAGGCCATCAACAAGATAATAGTCGCCATTCGCGAGTATGTACACGGCGAAAGGTCCGGCTCCGCCCGTATCCGGCCAGATGCCGATCGTCCGGCCGGACTTGAACCGGATCCGCTTGTCATATTCCGCGCAGAGCGTCTTCTGCCGCTGGTATTCGACCGCGAACGGGAGCTCATCCGTTGTAGCACTTCTTGTCCACGGACAATCCACCTTGGCGGCAAACGGCGAAAGCCAAACAAGCATACGTGCTATACTCGCCGCCGGCACACAGACAATATACACCAGCAGAAAAGAGCCGAAAATACGGATCAACCACCACAGTATCTCAAGCGAAAGATTATCCGAACCCTCCAGACGGACTCCGCCGAGATATGCAATGACGACGTATGCAAGCAGCACAAGAAGTACGCCAACCGAAAACATCGCGAAGGAATTGCAGAATACCAATAGCAGCCACGCGCCGATCGGCACGATGCGAAACGCCCACGTTCTCGCGCCGACATTGCGTCTGCGCAGCCATCCCAGTGTACAGATCGTCGCCAGCACCAGCCCTGCCGCGACATCTCCGAATCCGATTGTCATATATTGCACCACTCCTTGCTCACTCGTGCAGACGATAATAGACAAGAGCGGTTTTTGGCCCTGTATGGACAATAACGCTTTCGACCGCTCCACGCGAACGCAATGCCGTCATCTGCCTGGCAATAGTCGAACAGCTGACCCCAAGTTCCCGCGCGAGCGACTTCCATTCCGGCTTGGCCAATCCGGTCTTTTCGTCAACCCGCCGCGCGAGCGAATCCAAAATCAGTTTGCCGAGGTCAAACGGCAATCGAGAAGGCCGCCCTCTTGGATTTCCTGTGGCACGATGCTTTCTCATCTCTTCCTCCCTGGCCTTAGCCGTTTCCTCTAGAAGGGACCGTCATTTCCCTCCGCAATCCTCTCGCTTTTTCTCCTAAGTCTCACAATAGCCCTCCACAAGTCTCCTAAATCCCGCATCCGGGTGTCAAAATAGCCCCCATCCGGGTGTCAAAATAGCCCCCATCCGGGTGTCAAAATAGCCCCCATCCGGAACCCAACAATGTTCTCGCTTGATCATACCGCATATTATATCATATTTCCGGTGGTCTGTGTCGCCGGTTCGGAAAGGTTCGGAAAGGTTCTGAAAATCCGTGCATCGCGAACCGAACCGGAAAGGCATCCCGAAAGCCAATCGCCAAAAGCGTGTCGAACCGTGCCGCAATGGCGCAGAAAAAGTGCAACCTTGCACTTTGAAAAGTCCAACCATGCACTTTTGAAAGTGGAACTATGCACTTTTCGAAGTGCAACTATGCACTCCGCCGAGTCCAACCTTGGACTTTTCCGAGTGCAACCATGGACTTTTTCGAGTGGATGG
>JAGDAE010000115.1 GCA_017959645.1 Kiritimatiellia bacterium | reverse complement strand
CCCTTCCGTCCGCACGCCTCCAGCGCCAGCGCGACCGAACACGAACCGGTGTTCTTCAGATCATCCGGAACAGTCGCCAGAATATCCGACAGACCCAGCGACCTGGCCAGCTGGCGAACCATGTACGGATTCGCCTGATGCGGAGCGAAAATATCGAAATCGTCGCCGAATCCGCGCAGAAAAGCGGCAATCTCGGTCGCCACGAACGAAAACACCTTGAAGCCGTCCATCGCGATTGGGCCGGCAGCCGGACACGTCAGCGCCTCGTCGTACGAAGAAAAAAATCCGAACCGCGATTCTTCGCCCTCCACCACGGAAACCAGCGAGGCGGTCGCGGCGTCGGCGAAGATGTTGCCGGTTGCACGATCGGCTGCATCCACCAACGGAATCTGCGCATCGCCGTCGACGACCAGCACCGGCTTTCCGGTGTCGGCGGCGATCCTGCCCGCGAGATACACGGCGTACGGATACGCGCTGCAGGCCATCTGCAGATCGAACGCCGGCGCCGACGCCGGAAGGCCGAGCATATGCGCCACCCTGACCGCCAGCGAAGGGAATCTGCGCGGATTCGAAAATGTAGCCGCGACGACACCGCCGGCGCCGGCGCCGCGGAAACCTTCTACCGCACGGTCGACGAGTTCGTCGAGCCCGGTCCTGCCGTCGCCCAGCGCCGACGAGATATCGGAAATCTCTATTCCTGGCGTCGAAATCATATCACTATCGAATCGAAATCGGGAATCTTCGCCGCCATCCACATGTGGCACGCCTGCAGGATCTCGTCGGCGCTCGCGCGCTCGTCCATGCTTTCCGGCACCTTCAGATATTCGTCGAGGTCGGCGCGAGTCAGCCGCGAGAGAAGCCCGGCGACGATCGGGATGCTGTTCGCGCTCATCGAGAGCATGTCGACGCCGAGCGCGGCCCAGTACACGCCGACGATGGGATCCGCCGCGGACTCTCCGCAGATGCCGACCTTGATGCCGTTGCGCTTCGCGGCGTCGACCGACATTCTCACCAGTTTGACCACCGCCGGATTCAGCGGCTGGTAGAGATGGGCGACGGCGTCGTTGCCGCGGTCTGCCGCCATCGTGTACTGCACCAAATCGTTTGTTCCGATCGAAAAGAAATCGACGTACTTGGCGAAAACTTCGGCGTTCAGGGCGGCGGAGGGAACCTCGATCATTATCCCGACTTTCATTCCGGCATCGTACGGAATTCCCTCCGCATCGAGCGAACGTCTGGCCTCGGCCAGCTCCACCGCGCACTCGCGCAGCTCTTCGACGCAGCTTACCATCGGGTACATCATGTAGATGCGACCGTACGCCGATGCGCGCAAGACCGCCCTCAGCTGAGTGCGCAGCACGTCGCGGTGGGAAAGAAGAAAACGCACCGAGCGGTTGCCGAGAAACGGATTCGCCTCGGTCGTGGATATTCCGCGCAGAAGCTTGTCGCCGCCGATGTCGAGCATTCGTATCGTGACCGTCGCCGCGCCAGGCAGTCCGGCGGTGAACTTCGCCGCCTCGCGGTACGCCTCGAACTGTTCTTCTTCGGTAGGCTCCCGGTCGCCGCCGATCCACAGATATTCGCTGCGGTAGAGTCCGATTCCGCGCGCGCCAAATTCCCTTATCGCCGTCATCGGGATTCCGGGATGGTAGTTGGCGTAGATGAGAACGCCCGGTTCGCCGTTCTTGAGGGTTCCGGCCGGTATGTTCGCAGACGCGTCCGCGACAAGTTTGCGCTGGCGGGCGATGAGGCAGGCGAATTCCCTTTCGGCGTCGGCGTCAGGATTCAGCGTCACCGCGCCGTTGGTGCCGTCAAGCAGAATCGTCTCGCCCGGCTTCACCCTCGCCGTTATGTCTCCAAGTCCCGATACCGCTGGAATGCCGAGCGCGCGAGCGAGCAATGCAACATGGCTCGTCGTCGAGCCGCCGTTCATCGCGAAGCCGAGAACCAGCTCGCGCGGCAGACGCACGGTCTCGGAAGGCGTCAGATCGTCGGCCACGACGATCGACGGGGTTTTCAGCGCAAAGGCGGCCTCGTTCGAAAAGCCGGTGAGCGCTTTGAGGAGGCGGCGTTCGACGTCGTCCAGATCGCGCACGCGCTCGCGGAAGTACTCGTCGTTCATCCGCTCGAATTTCGCGCGGGCGTTGCGCGCTGTGCGGCGCACGGCCAATTCGGCATTCACGCGATCGCCGGCGATGTAGCGCTCGCACTCCTCGATCATCGTCGGATCTTCGGCCAGCATCGCATGGCACTCGAACACGCGCACGTCCGCGTCGCCGCCGCGCACCTTCAGCGCCGAAATCAAGTTGCCGATGTCGCGCTTCACGTCGCCGAGCGCGCGTCTGAACCTCAGCAGCTCGCCGTTCTCTCCGCCCGGCGCGACCGAATATTCCGGTATCGGTATCTCGCCGTCTCCGCGATAGACGAACACCGGACCCGCCGCGTAGCCTCTGGCCACGGCGAGACCGGCTATGGTCGTCATCGCGGATCGGCTACTGCTCATCAGGTATGTCGAATTTCCTGTTCACCAGCGCCTCGAGGCTGTCGAGCACTTCGGCAGCCTGCGGCCCCGATGCAGTGACCTTCAGCACGTTGCCGCAGGTAGCCTCGAGCGTCATCAACGCCATTATCGACTTGCCCGAGACCATGTTGCCGTCTTTCTCGACCGTCACCTCGGCGTCGAAACGGCCGGCTTCTCTGGCGAACAGCCCGGCAGGACGGACGTGGAGTCCGTATCTGTTGAGCAGCGTCAATTCCCTGACCATAGTATCTGCCATTATCTGTTCCCTTTCTTGTCCGCACGTTTTTTGAGATGGTCCGAAAGCGCCTTGACAGGATCATATCCGGACGCCATGAGTTTTTCCTGCTGAGCGGCGGTTTCGACGAGATTGACCAGGTCGCGCCCCTCCGACACGGGAATGATCACGTTCGGTATGTCCACGCCGAGGATCCGCTTGAACCTGCGCGTCTGCCCGACGCGGTCGATTTCGCCGGCGATATCGTTCAGCTTCTTGAAGGTGACGACCAGCTGGAGACGCTTTTCGCCGCGCACGGAATTGATTCCGAACACGCTGGGCACGTGCATTATCCCCAACCCGCGTATCTCCATGAACCCGGCCGTCGATTCCGACGCGGAACCGAAAAGCAGCCCGTTCATCGCGTCTTTTCTGATGCAGGTAAGATCGTCGGCTATCAGCGCGTGTCCGCGCTTGACGAGTCCGAGCGCGGTTTCGCTCTTACCGAGCCCGGGGTCGCCTTCGACCATCACGCCGATTCCGCAGACCTCGATCATCGTCCCGTAGATCGACGTTCGCGGCGCGCCCAGCGCTTCGAGGACGAACGCGCTGTGGTGGGTGAACACCCTGGTCTTCAGCGGCGACGCGAGCAGAACCGCACCGCACCGTTCGGCAAGCCCGATCTCCTGCGGAGAAGGCATCTGGCCGTTCGTGTAGATCACACAGTACACCTTGTGCTCGAAAAGGCTGCGCATCCGCGACAGCCTCTCCTCGGCGCTCAGTGAACGCAGATATGCCATTTCGCCTTTGCCCACGAGTTGCAGGCGTTTCCAGGCGAAATGGCTGAAGAATCCGGTCAGCGCCAGACCCGGCCTGTTCACGATCGGTTCTTCGATCCTGCGCGACAGGTTGCCGGCGCCCGCGACAACCTCGAGACGAAGCCGTTCGCGGCCGGCTTCGACGAAGTCGGCTACCGTGAACTCCAGCCCCTTCTCGCTGTTGGCCGCGGGCAGTTCCTTCATTGTCAGTTCTTCTCCGAAGCCGCGCGCTGTTTGCGCACCGTCCCCTTGCGGGACTTGATGCGCATGCGGAGCAGCTGGCGCTCCGCCCGCGCGGCCGCCGCATCGATGACGCTCTTCGCGGACGCGGAGAATTCCTTCGCCCCGACCGCAGTCTCGCCGAGACGGTTGGCGACTACTTCGGCCATGTACATGTGCTTCTTCGCATCGACGTCGATCACTATCGACACGCGCGTCACTTTCGGAAATTTCTCTTTGAGCTTCGCCATTCTGGTCTCGGCGTACTCTTTGAGCGACTCGATGCGGACGTCGCTGTGT
>JAGDAE010000014.1 GCA_017959645.1 Kiritimatiellia bacterium | reverse complement strand
TGGTGGATCAGCTGGTAGAACGAATGCTGTCCGTTGGTGCCCGGCTCTCCCCATTCGATGGGGCCGGTGACGTACGGGACTTCCTCTCCGTCTTTCGTCACGCACTTGCCGTTCGACTCCATGTCCATCTGCTGGAGATAGGCGGGGAAACGCGCGAGATACTGGTCGTACGGCAGGCAGCAGTAGGTCTCGGCGCCGTAGCCGTCCGCGTACAGAATGCCGAGCAGCGCGAGAATCACAGGCATGTTCTTCGCGAGCGGCGCGGTCCGGAAATGGCGATCCATTCTCCAGTATCCCTTGAGCAGCTTCGCGTAGTTCTTTCGGCCGATCGCGATCATCAGCGAAAGTCCGATTGCCGACGGAAGAGAATACCTGCCGCCAACCCAGTCCCAGAAGCCGAACATGTTCGCGGTGTCGATCCCGAAGTCGGCCACCTCCTTGGCGGCGGTCGAGACCGCGACAAAATGCCGCGCGACGGCGTCTTTGGAGCCGAGCCGCTCCACAAGCCAGTCCCTTGCGGCTTCGGCGTTGGACATCGTCTCCTGGGTGGTGAACGTCTTTGAAGCCACGATGAAAAGCGTCTCCGCCGCCTTCACCGACCTGAGAGTCTCGGCGAGATGGGTCGAATCGACATTCGAGACGAAGAAGAATTTCAGCGAGCGCTTCGAGTACGGAGCGAGCGCGAGATTGGCCATGACCGGGCCGAGATCGCTGCCGCCGATGCCGATGTTGACCACGTAGCGGATGCGCTTGCCGGTATATCCCCTCCAGAAACCCTTGCGAACGAGATCGGAAAAGTCCCCCATCTTGGCGAGAACTTCGCGCACGCCGGGCATGACGTCCTTTCCGTCCACGAACACCTCCGCCGACGGATCGCAGTTTCTCAGCGCCGTATGGAGAACCGCGCGATTTTCGGTCTCGTTGATCTTCTCGCCGGTGAACATCCGCTCGATCTCCGCCTTGAGATTGGATTCCTCTGCGAGCTTGACGAGCGATTTCATCGTATCCCGGTCGATTCGGTTTTTCGAATAGTCGAGATGCCATCCGGCCGCATCGAGCGAAAATCTACTCGCGCGCGAAGGATCTTCCGCGAAGAGTTCTTTTATCGTTTTTTTCTGCGATGCTTCCATCGCATCGTCGAGATGGCGCCATTTCCCGTTGTCGTTCATGTCTTATTTCTCCTGCTGTTCAAGTCCGAGCCGGTCGTACGCCAGCGGCGTAGCGACGCGCCCTTTCGGAGTGCGTTCGATGTAGCCTTCCATTATCAGAAACGGTTCGTACGCCTCCTCGATCGTATCCGGCTCCTCTCCTACCGAGACCGCGACCGTCGAAAGCCCGACCGGTCCGCCGCCGAACTTCACGCATATCGTCTCGAGAATGCGGCGGTCCATGTCGTCGAGTCCGTGCGGATCGATCTCCAGCAACGCCAGCGAGGACTCGGCGACTTCGCCGGTTATGAAATTGTCCGCGTTGATCTGGGCGTAGTCGCGCACCCGGCGCAACAGATTGTTGGCGATGCGCGGCGTACCGCGGGAGCGTCTGGCGATCTCGAGCGCCCCGTCGCCGTCGATATCGACCGCGAGTTTCGAGGCGGAACGCCGCACGATCTCGGCGAGCTGCGCCGGCTCGTAGTAGTAGAGGCGGTTGACGAAGCCGAAGCGCGCGCGCAGAGGCGCGGCGATGAGACCGATCCGAGTCGTCGCGCCGACGAGCGTGAAACGCGGCAGCTCCAGCCGCACGCTGCGCGCGTTCGGCCCCTGGTCGAGCATGATGTCGATCGCGTAGTCCTCCATCGCCGAATACAGATACTCCTCGACAGTCTTCGCCATGCGGTGTATTTCGTCGATGAACACGATATCGCCCGGTTCGAGCGAGGTAAGCAGCCCCGCCAGATCGCCGGGCTTGGTTATGACCGGCCCGGACGTGGTCTTGACGTTCACCCCCATCGCCTCGCCCAGTATGTACGAAAGCGTCGTCTTGCCCAGCCCGGGCGGACCGGAAAACAGGACATGGTCGAGCGGCTCGCCGCGCTCCTTCGCCGCCTTGACCGCCAGAAGCATCCGCTCGCGCACCTTGCGCTGGCCCACGAAACCGTCGAAATCGGTCGGCCGTAGACGGTTGTCGAACGCGCTGTTGCGCCGGTTTAGCTCTTCGCTCTGGCGTGATTCCGCGTTCACGGCACGAGTCCAGTCTTCTCGTCGACGCCGAGAACGATATTGAGGTTCTGTATCGCCGCGCCGGAGGCTCCTTTTCCGAGATTGTCGAATCGCGAAACCACTATCTGGCGCGCCGGATTGCCGAATACGCAGATCTCCATCCCGTCCCGTCCCGAAAAAGCCGCAGAGGAAAGAAATCCTTCCTCCGACCGCTCGCCGGCGAAAGACACCATTCCGCTGCCGGAGTAGTAATCGGCGTAGCATTCCCCGATCGCGCGCATATCCTTTCCGGCCAGCTGCACGGTAACCTCCATCCCGCACCTGTGCGGAACGACGACCGGCGAGAAGCACGGCTCGAAATCGAGTCCGCACACCTTCGCCATCTCCGGCAGATGCTTGTGGTTCTGGGAGAGCGCGTACTGGCGGCCGCCTGCATGCAGAGGCGTCGCCGCCGTCTCGTAGTCGGCGATCATTTTCTTTCCGCCGCCGGAGTATCCGGTAAGCGAAAACGCGCAGAGTCTCTCGTCGCGCGCGACTATTCCCGCCTCGACCAGCGGCGCCACGAGCGCGATGAACCCCGATGCGTGGCAGCCGGGGTTGGCTATGCGCTTCGACGAGCAGATCTTCTCCCTCAGCCCCTTAAGCTCCGGAAAGCCGTATTGCCAGTCCGGAGCGGTTCGGTGGGCGGTCGAAGTGTCGATTACGGCCACGGCCGGATTCTCCACCATCCCCGCCGCCTCGACCGCAGCCGCGTCAGGCAGGCAAAGTATCGCCACGTCGCACGAATTCAGCGCGTCGCGGCGGGCGGAAGCGTCTTTTCTGAACTCCTCGGGCAGCACGTCCAGGCAAATGTCTCCGCGAGCGGAAAGCCGCTCGCGGATCCTGAGGCCGGTCGTTCCGGCGCTGCCGTCGATGAATACGCGCTTCACTTACTCCCACTCGATCGTGGCCGGCGGCTTGGGGGTTATGTCCCAGACCACGCGGTTCACGCCTTTCACGCATGTCGCGATTTTTGCGGCGACGCCGGTCGCGAACCTGAACGGCAGCTCGACGATGCCGGCCTTCACGAACTGTCTGGTGCTGATCGCGCGTATCGCGATCACATAGCCGAAAGTGCGCGCGCCGTTCTTGACGCCGACCGACTTGACGTTGGTCATGATCGCGAAGAACTGCTGC
>JAGDAE010000114.1 GCA_017959645.1 Kiritimatiellia bacterium | reverse complement strand
GCGGTTTTGAAGAACGATTTCGGCGGACGCGTCAAGGCATGGTTCGACACCGGCCACCATCGCGTCCGCGAGATGAACGGCTGGACCAGTCGGCGGCTTGACGACGATGCCTACCGGGGGATGCATCTCAACGACGTCGTCGGTTTCGAAGACGACCATTTCGCGCCCGGCTTCGGCAAGGTCGATTTCGCGGCCTTGAAGCCGCTCGCGCAGAAAGTGCGGCATGTCGTCTTCGAGCCGTCGTACACAGTGGAAGAGGCGGACCTGAAGAAAGGTATCGCGACAATCAGGGAGCTTTGGCAATGTTGAAACAGTTTCCGTGCCCCGGCGATTTTCTGCTCAAATGGCGGGGCGACCGGCTTGTGGTCGAACTCGGGCTCGAGCGTCCGCGCAAGGGTCGCGCGGCGCTCAGGACCAATCTCGGCCACGCCTCCGTGCGCCGGCGCGAGATAATCGCCGAGACCGAGCGCGGCATCGCGCCGATGGCCAAGGCGTGGAGCGACATCCCGATGGAGAAGACGGCGGACGGGAAGTTTCGGGTCGAGATCGCGTTGGACGAGGTAGGCGTCTTTTCGGGCAAGGCGTGCTTCTTTCCCGAAGGATCAGCGGTTCCCGAGTGGCCCGAGGGAGCCAATTTTCACGTAAAGGTCGAGAGCGCCGACGTCCGCCGCTGCAATTCGATCTACACCGTCTTTCCGCGCCAGTTCGGATCGTTCCGCGAGGTGGTGCGGCGGCTGCCGCTGATCATGGATGCGATGGGCTTTAGGATTATCCAGACGCTGCCGCCGTTTCCGGTTCCGACGACATACGCGGTGATGGGCGAATACGGCTGCCCGTTCGCGGCGCTCGATTTCTATTCGGTCGATCCGGCGATGGCGGAGTTCGACGAGTCGGCTACGCCGCTCGACCAGTTCCGCGAGCTCGTGGACGCGGTCCACGCCAGAGACGGACTCTTTTTCGTCGATTTGCCGGCCAACCATACCGGCTGGGCGTCGGTTCTGCAGACGAGCCACCCCGAATGGTTCGTGCGCGACGCGGAAGGGCGTTTCGTCTCGCCCGGCGCGTGGGGGGTGAAGTGGGCCGATCTCGTGCAGCTCGACTATTCGCATCCGGAACTCTGCGCGTACATGGCGGACGTGTTTCTTTTCTGGTGCAGGAACTGCGTCGACGGTTTCCGCTGCGACGCCGGGTACATGATACCGGCGAAGACGTGGGAGTATATCGTCGCGCGGGTGCGCGAGGAGTATCCCGATACCGTTTTCATGCTCGAGGGGCTTGGCGGCGATCTCGCGGTCACCGACCGTCTGCTCGCGGAGTCGGGGCTCGACTGGGCGTATTCGGAGATTTTCCAGACCTACGACCGTGGGGGATTCGACTGGTATCTGCCCGGCGCGATCGCCCGCGCCGAAAAATACGGCGCGCTTGTGCATTTCGCCGAGACCCACGACAACGACCGGCTCGCGAAGGGCGGCGAAACCTATGCGCGGCTGCGCGTGCAGCTGGCGGCGCTGCTTTCGTGGCAGGGCGCGTGGGGAATCGCCAACGGCGTCGAGTGGTTCGCGACCGAGAAGATCGACGTCCACGGCAAGAACGATCTCAACTGGGGCGCGAAAAACAACATGGTCGATCTTGTCGCGCGGCTCAACTTCATTCTCGCGACAGATTCCGATTTTGCCGGTGCGAGCCATCTCGAGCCGATCGTGCGCGGAGAAGGGAACGTGCTTGCGGTCCTGCGCAATTCGAGAGTGCTGGTCTTGGCCAATC
>JAGDAE010000113.1 GCA_017959645.1 Kiritimatiellia bacterium | reverse complement strand
GGCGAACGCCTTGCTCGGTTCGGCGCCCGGAAGACGGCACACGAACACCGTCTTCGCGTCTTTCGATGCGAGCAGCATTTTGAGCGCGACGACCCCCATCGCCTCGCGCGCCTCGCCGGGCTCCATCGCCCCGGCCGCCGGTAGCGACCCGAGAAACTCGATGCCGTCATAGGCGGCGACCTCGCGCCCGCCGCGCACCTTGCCGAACATCAGTTCGAAAACCACGATCGCGAACAGCATGGCGCCGGAGATGAAGAACGCGCCGCCGACCGCGAACACCGCTTTCTTCGCGCCGAACGGGCCGTGGTCGTCTGCGCCCGCCGTGCGCTCGATCTGCCTGAGATCGTTCCGTAGCGAACCGAGCGCGTAGGAGATTCCGTCGAGCTGTCCGTCCAGCTCGTGCATCAGCGTCTTGACGTCTTCGCGCCGGGTTTCGATACGGTCGTACTCCATGACGACCGACGAAAGCGAAGCCGCGCGCTTCTCGTTGTCGGCGATCTCGCGCCGTAGGGCGGCGCGCTTCTCGGTTATGGCCTCGAGACGCGTCGCGCAGTCGGCCAGCTCCCCGGCCGCCTTCTCCATCTGGTCGATCTGCTCGAGATCGATGCCTTCCGCCCCCTTGGATTTCAGAAACTCGTCCAGCTCCGCGACCCGGTCTGCGCGCTCCTGCACCTTGCCTGCGACGCGCGGATTGATGTCGGTGTATTTCTCCCTGAGCGTCACCAGCTCCAGATCTATCGCGGTTATCGCGTCCACCCGGCGGCGTATCGCAGCCGCGTTCGCCATGACCGCCGGGCCGTTCTCGCCGACGCTAGCCTCGAGTTTGCGCTTCTTTATCTCCTCGTTCGCCGCGTCGACGCCGAGAGCGGAATCGTTGCGGCGCTGGTCGGAGATGAGCGTGTTGAGCGCTACGAGCGCTTCGCTCGGGGTGAGCGCGCCGGTGCCGGACTTGAACGCGCTTTCCTCCGCCTCGATATCCGAAAGCTTCTCCAGCAGATCCCTTCGCCGTTCTTCGAGCGACTGTCGCCAGTTGTAGAGGTCTTTGGACCGGTAGGAGACATATTCTTCTATCAGGATGTCGGCATAGGCGTTCACCTTCGCGAACGCGCCTTTGCGCGTCTTCGACGCGGCGGTGAGGATGAGCAGATTGCCCTGTCTGCGGCCCTGCTCGATCGTCATGTCGGCGACGAGACACATCCGTTCGGATTCGTCCATATCGACGAATTCCGAGACCTTGCGCTTCAGCGAGGGCCGCTCGAGAATCGTCATGAGCTGCTTGTCGCCGAGCGGATCGATGCGCGAAATCTTCTTCGGCGAGAACATGAGCCGCGTCGACGCCTCGTAGCGCTTCACGCTCTTCGAGCCGCGTAGCCAGAGATACGCCGAGAACGCCGAAGCGAACGCGACGAAGACGACGACGAACAGCGCCCACCATTTGAGGGCGATGTTCGCGACGACTTTCTGGAACGCGACTATGCTTTTGAGACGCGCCTTTTCGGCCTCTGACAACTCTTCTTCCATTCCGGCAATGGATATTTAACCATATTTTAGCGCAAAAATCAACCGTTCGGCGCGATTTTCGAGTAGAAATCCACCAAGCCTGCGGCGAGAACCTTCCAGTCGTATTGCGCAGCCGCCTTGCGCCCGGCCTCGGACATCGCAGCCATTTCGCCCGCCGCCAGACGGCGTTTCAGCTCGTCCAGAGCCCGGTCGAGCGATTTTTCGTCTCCGTGGCGAAAAGTGATCGCCGCGTCGGGATGGGCCGCGCAAAGCCGTCCGAGGCCGCCCACGTCGCTCGCGACCACCGGCAACCCTGCCGCCCACGCTTCGAGAACGACGATTCCGAACGGCTCGTGGCGGCTCGCGAGCGCGAATGCGTCGGCGGCGGCGTACTCCGCGAGCAATTCGGCGCTTCCGGGCCTGAGCGCACCCGAAAACCCAACGCGATCCGCTACGCCGAGTTCCTTCGCGCGACGCTCGAGTTCGACGCGATAGTCCGGTTGGGTGACGGGTCCGACGAGCCGCAACGTGGCGTCGGGATGGCGGGCGAGCGCCTCGACGAGCGCGAGCTGGTCTTTCTGGCGGTCGATGCGGGCGACGCACAGCAGATTCAAGACCGGCGGCCGGCGGCCGACGGCGGAGTTTTCCGCTTTCGGCAAATTCGCGAAAAGTCCGGTGTCGACGCCGTTGGGCAGAAACATTGCGTGCGGATGTCTCGCCCGGTATTTGTCGTATTCGTCCTCGCCGACGCACACGATTCCGCCGAAATCTTCGGGTACGCGCCGCGTCCAGCCGAGGGCGTGGTCGACAAGCTTTCCCCACGGAATCCTCCCGCGCGTCGGAGCCCTCAGGCTCTTCGCTTCGGCGACGGGAACGTTCGCGCCGCCGCCGTGAAGCGAAATCACGCTTTTCGCGCCGAGTTTGCCGGCCGTTCTCAGACACAGTTCGGCGATGCGCGCCATCGCATGGCAGTGGATGACGTCCGGCGACCATTCCAGAAGCGCCGCGCCGAGACCGGGAACGAACGGATTGCCGCCCTTGAGATCGAGTTCGCGGATCAGCCTTCCCGGCATCGGCCACCATGGATAGATCGGCCTGAAGCGCGATATCTCGAGCCCGTCGACTGTCTCGCGCTCAGCCGGACACAGCGCCGTCGTCGCGAAGAGCCGGACCTCATGGCCGGCCGCCTTCTGCGCCTTCGCGATATTCCACACTACCTGCTCGGTCCCTCCCCAGTCGTTGAACGACAGCCGCCGCAAGACATGCGCGATCCTCATCGCCGGTAGCCTCCGAAAAGATGAATCGCGGAGAGCCACGAATACTTTACGAGTCCGTATGCGTAGCGCCGCCAGAGACGTCTAGGCTCCTGGATTATGCGGTAAATCCATTCCAGACCCGATTTCTGCACCCACTTGGGGGCCCGTTTGACCCTGCCGGCGATGAAATTGAAGGTTCCGCCGATGCCGATCATGACCGGGACCCGGAGTTTCGCCGCGTTGCGCCCCATCCACAGCTCCTGCTTCGGGTTGCCGAGGGCGACGAAAAGAACGTCGGGGCCGGCGGCGTTGATGCGCGCGACGATCTCCGGCTGGTCCTCGTCGAGTTTGACGAACGCCGGATCGATTCCGGCGACTTCGAGATTGCCGAGACCGAGTTTCGCGAACGCCTCCGCGACGGCCGCCTCGTCCCCGCCGAGCACATAGACCTTGAGCCCCTCTTCGGCGCATCGCCTGCATATCGCCGGCACCATGTCGGCGCCAGTCACGCGTTCCGGGAGAGGATCGCGGAGCAGTCTCGAAAGCAACACTACCGGCATGCCGTCGGCGGTCACGAAATCGGCCTTTTTCAGATAGCCCCACAACTCGTCGTTTCCTCCGAACGGCCAGCCGGCGACGGCGTTGGCGACGAAATCGACATTGAGCGTGGCGACGAACGCCGCCTTGCCGGCGGCGGGAGTTTTCGCCATCGCCACGATCCTCTCTACCGCCTCGTCATGCGTCACCTTTGCGACCGGTATCCCGAAGAGACGGGCGACGCCGTTTTCGCCGAGAAGCCGCGCCAATCCTTTCGCATGGTCGGCCCATGAGAATCGTTTCGCGTGCTCGATGCCCCTCTCGACGCGTTTGCGGCGCTCCTCGGCGCTTTCGCAAAGAAGCCGTTCGAGCGCGGACGCGATGTCGCCGGTGTTTTCGGGGTCGAACGTAACCGCGACGTCGGCGGCGATCTCGCCGAGCGAACCGTTGTTCGAGCAGGCGCACGGTATGCCTCTCGCCATGGCTTCGACGAGCGAGAGGCCGAACCCTTCGAAAAGGCTCGGAAACACGTAGAAGCCGGCCTCGCCCCAGAGCCGCGGCATGTCCTCGCCGGCGACAAAGCCGGTGAAGCGTATCAGGTCGGAGTGCACCGACGCCGACGCCGCCTCGTGGACGACCCCGGCGTCTTTCCAGTCCGCGCCGGCGATTACCAGCGGGTGGGCGGCGGCGAGCTCGCGCGGCAGGCGCGAATAGGCCTCGATCAGCCTGACGTGGTTTTTCCCCGGGTGCTCGATGCGCGAAATGTAGAGTATCGAACTGCCGCCGTCGCCGCCCGGCGCCTCGGCGATGGCGCCGAGGCCGTTGTAGAGAACCGCGACATCATCTTCCCGGCAATGCCAGAACCGGACCATGTCCGCCCTGGTCGCGCCGCTGACCGCGACAAGGCGGCGGGCGCGCTTCGCGAAGAACGGCAGGATGTGCGCAAGGTAGAACATGCGCAGACGCGAATACTTGCCGGGAATGTGGAAATTGGCCAGATCGTGCACGGTGGCCACGGTCGGCAGCGGATAGAACGCGCATACCCGCCTGTTCGCCGCGCAGATGACGAAACCGTCGAAATCCTTTCTGCGCCGGCGTATCCAGAACGGCAGCAGGAACAGATGCCACAGCATGCTGAAGACCGCACGGCTCGTCCAGCCGGGGGCGGCCACGGTTTCGCCGGAGAATTCGCGCTCCAGCCCGAGGCCGCCGGCGGCATACTCGCCGGGCTCGACCAGCAGCGTCAGGCGGTGTCCCTGCGCGGAAAGTTCGCGCACGACCTCGCGGATGTAGACCGAGATTCCGCTCTTGCCGCCGTCGTACGGTATCGCAGAAACGAGTATTCTCACCGGTTCACTCCCGTCCGAAGAGTTCGCGCAGCTTGCCGGTGGTCACCGGCTTGGAGATTATCTTGGCGAAAAGGCTCATGTCGTAGGTCGAGCCGATGTCGACGTCTGCGGTCACCGCGACGACCGGAACCTCGGCGAGGCGACGGTCGGCGCGCATGATTTCCGCCAGCTGGGTTCCGTCCATCTTCGGCATCCACATGTCGGTAAGCACGAGATCGGGCATCCATTCCTTCATGACTTCGAGCGCGACCTCGCCGTTCTCGGCGAACCGGACGTCGCTGATGCCGAGATTGCCGAGATGGATGCCGAGTATCTTGCGGTTCATCGTCATGTCGTCGACGACGAGCACGCGTTCCGGCAGGGCCATGCGTATCGTCTTGCTTGCGGCCTTGGCGGATTTCGCCGGTTCGGCGATTTCCAGGTTCGGGATGTCGATTATGAACCGCGTGCCCTTGCCGAGTTCGCTTTCGGCCCTGATCTCGCCGCCGGCCGACTCGACCATGCGCTTCACTATCGGCAGCCCGAGGCCGGTTCCTTTTATCTCGCCGGCGCTGACTTTCATGCGGCTGGCGATGTCCTGGACGAACGGGTCGAACAGCCGGTCCATCTTCTCCTTCGAGATTCCGCAGCCGGTATCGCTTATCTCGAAATGCAGGGTGTTCGTCTCGGCGAGCCACGACACCGCGACGGCGATCTCGCCCTTGTCGGTGAACTTTGCGGAGTTGCCGACGAGGTTTATGAGTATCTGCCGCATCCCCTGCTGGGAAAGCTTCAGGATCGGTATGCTTCCGTTCTCCGGCCCGCTGACGACCAGCTTCACGCCGTGGCGCCGCACGCGGTAGCCGAAGATCGCCGGCAGCTCGTGCAGAAGCTGCCCGAAGTCGCAGATTCCGTCGCGCATCTGCATCGCGCCGGCTTCGAGCTTGGAGAGGTCGAGAATGTCGTTGATCAGCTCGAGGAGCGCGTTGGAGCTGAGCAGTATGCCCTCGGTGTATTCCCTCCTCCGCGTCTCGTCGAGGCCCTCGCGGGCGAGGAATTCCGCGAAGCCGATGACGGCGTTGAGCGGCGTGCGCAGTTCGTGCGACATCATCGCGAGGAAGCGGGTCTTGGCCTGGGCGTGCTCCTCGGCCGCGAGCGCGG
>JAGDAE010000112.1 GCA_017959645.1 Kiritimatiellia bacterium | reverse complement strand
GCCAGAACCGGACGCCGGTTTTCGATGTCGATCACCATCGCCGGAAACGTGTTCGTCAGCGACAACGCGTCCGCTCCGTTGTCTTCGCACGCTTTCGCGTAAGGCGCAATGTCGGGCACGTTCGGCGCCAGTTTGACGATCAGCGGCGATTTCGACGCGGCCCGGACGGCGCGGACCACTCTTGCGAGAACCTCCGGGTCGGATCCGAACGTGTGGCCGCCCTCTTTCACGTTCGGACAGCTTACGTTCATCTCCAGCGCATCCACTGCGCCGTCGAGCCGCGCCGCGACTTCGGCGTACTCTTCGACGGTCCCGCCCCAGATGTTGGCTATCAGCGGAACTTCGACGTTTTCGCGGTACCACGGCAAAGCGTACTTCAGAAAATGATCGACGCCCGTTCCCTGCAGGCCGATCGCGTTCACCAGCCCGCCGAACACCTCGCAATGCCTCGGCATCCCATTTCCAGGCCATGCCTGCGTCCGGATGCCCTTGGCCGTAACCGCGCCGAGCTTGGAATAGTCGACCGCGCCGAGATATTCGGTTCCGTATCCGAACGTGCCGCTCGCGGTCGCGACCGGAGTCGCCATCGAAAGCCCGCCGAGATTTACCGACATGTCTACCATACGAGATCCTCCGCCGCGAAAACCGGTCCTTCTATGCAGCAGCGCGAATTGCCGCGCACCGTCTTCTGGATGCACGCGTAGCAAGCCCCGACGCCGCATACCATGTGCCGATCCATCGAAATCCACCCTTTGGAACCGCTACCGATCGCCCGCATCGTGATCGCCTTGAGCATCCCGTCAGGCCCGCACGCGAAAAGCTCGAACTTCTCGCCGCGGTCGCGCAGACGGATTATTTCGTCGTCGAGCGGATCGGTAACCAGCCCTTTGACGCCGGCCGATCCGTCGTTCGTTGCCGCATGCACCCCGACGCCGAGTTTTTCGAAGCGGTCGAGCGCCAGAAGATCGTCCTTCGTTCTGCCGCCGACGAAAAGTTTCGCGCCTTCGAGCCGGCGCGCGAGAAAATAGAGCGGCGCAACCCCGTAGCCGCCGCCGACAAGCAGCGGAACGCCGTCGCAGCGCACCGGAAAGCCATGCCCGAGCGGACCCAGCACGCTTATCACGTCGCCCGGCTTCGCCAGATTCAGCGCCGTCGTTCCGCGACCGACGGTTTTGTAGAGGATGACGAGCATGCCGTCATCCGCGTCGAAAATCGAAAACGGCCGTCGCAGCGCCGAAGTTTCCAGCGCCGGTATGCGCACGTGCACGAACTGCCCCGGTTGCGCCTGCGCGGCGATACGCGGTGCTTCGATTGCGAGATAGCGGTATCCGCCGCCAGCATCGTCGTGCGACGCCACTTTGCATTTCTCTTCGATCATCGCCTCAACCTCCGCAAAACATCTTTGAGATCCGACCACATCTTCGCCTTGATTTTCTTCAATTCCGAATTCGCCGCGCTTATGCGCAGCACGTATTCCGGCGACCGGCTGACGAGAATCTCCGAGCCGTCGTCGCGACGGATCCAGCTGCCGGCCGAACCGCGCTCGCCGGGAAACCACCGCCCGAGCGCTCCGGAGCCGAGAACGACATATATCCTCGCCGGCGGCATTTCGCCGTCGAACAATATCGGCGCCTCGTCCGCGCTCATGCCCATCGCCGCCACGATCTTCGCCATCATGACTACGCCATCCGGCGAAAGCGGCCGGTCGTGAAGAAAGACGAAATCGAACTTCTTCGCCGCTGGCGCGGATTTCGCCGGTTCCGACGGCGCCGGCACGGATGGTCGAGCCCGTTTCTCCGGCTCCGGCGGCAAAAGCAGCGAACGGTCGAATTCGACCGTCCTCTCGCCGAGCTCCCGCTCTAGCGCCAGTTCCCGTTCAAGTCCTTCGATTATGCAGTCGAGGGCGGTCACGGTTTCTTTGGCTTCGCGTATCCGTACGGGTTTTTCTTCTGCCAGCGCCACGCGTCGGCGCACATCTCGTCGAGTCCGCGCCCAGCCTTCCAGCCGAGTTCTTTCTCCGCAAGCGACGGATCCGCCCAGCATTCGGCGACATCGCCGGGCCGGCGCGGCTGGATGCGGTACGGAACCTTTCTTCCGGACGCCTTTTCGAACGCCTTGACGACCTGCAGAACCGAATAGCCGTTGCCGGTGCCGAGGTTGTATATCTTGAGGCCGAGATTCCCGTCGTTTTTCAACTTCTCGATCGCCTTGAGATGGCCGAGCGCGAGATCGACGACATGGATGTAGTCGCGTATCCCGGTTCCGTCCGGCGTCGGATAGTCGTTGCCGAAGACATTGAGTTCCGGACGCCTCCCGACCGCCACCTGCGCCACGAAAGGCAGAAGGTTGTTGGGTATTCCCGCCGGATCTTCGCCGATCAGCCCCGAACCGTGCGCGCCGATCGGATTGAAATATCTGAGCAGTATCACGTTCCATTCGGGGTCTGCTCTCTGCACGTCTTTGAAGACCTGCTCCATCATCAGCTTCGTCCAGCCGTACGGATTCGTGCATCCGGGAGTCGGAAAATCCTCCCTGATCGGCACCGTCTTGGGATCGCCGTACACCGTCGCCGAACTGGAGAATACGATGTTCTTGCAACCGTGCGCCCCGAGGCATTTGAGCAAGGTGAAAGTCCCGCCGAGATTGTTCTCGTAGTATTTCAGCGGGATTTTCGTCGATTCGCCGACCGCCTTGAGCGCCGCGAAATGTATCGCTGCATCGAGCGTCCCCTCCTTTTCGAGCACGGCGTTCAGCTTCTTCTCGTCGCGGATGTCGACCCGGTGGAACGCGGGCGTCTTGCCGGTTATGCGTTTTACGCGCGAAAGCGACTTCTTCGACGAATTGCAGAGATTGTCGACGACGACGACATCGTGCCCTGCGTTCAGCAGTTCGACGACGGTATGGCTGCCTATGTAGCCGGCTCCTCCGGTAACGAGAATCTTCATCCTGCTCCTTACTTTATGGATGCGTGGTAGCTCTGCAGCGAGCGCACCTCGCCCTGCCCGGCGAACGCGGCGGCGATTCCCTCCGCCGCTGCGCGCACGGCCGCCAGAGTGGTGAGATACGGCAGTTTGTATTTGATCGCCGCCTGGCGTATGCGGCTGTCGTCGGCGCGTTCGTCGCGGCGCCCTGACGGCGTGTTGACGATCAGTTTCACGTCGCGGTTCTTGATCGCGTCCAGAACGTCGGGGCGGCCCTCGCCTATCTTGGCGATCGTCTGCGCGGCTATCCCGCGCTCCGACAGCCATCTGGCCGTACCCTGCGTCGCGACAACCGAAAAACCGATGTCGGCCAGCTTGCGTATCGCCTCCGCCGCCTCTTCGACTTTTTCGGAGAGCGAGACCAGAATCTTCCCGGTCTCGGTCGGCAGCGCCCAACCGGCCGCCTCCTGCGACTTGAAATAGGCGAGCGCAAACGTCTCGGCGAGACCGAGAACCTCGCCGGTAGAGCGCATCTCGGGGCCGAGTACAGGGTCGACCTCCGGGAACTTGTCGAACGGCAACACCGCTTCCTTCACCCCGAAATACGGAACGGAGTGCTTTTCCTGGTCGAGACCGACCTCGGCCACGCTTTCGCCCAGCATCAGCCGCGTGGCGATGCCGGCCATCTGCACGCCGCCGACCTTCGACACCAGCGGAACCGTGCGCGACGCGCGCGGATTCGCCTCGATCACGTAGACCTTGCCTTCCGGCTCGTCCTTTGTGAACTCGATCGCGAACTGCATGTTCATCAGCCCGACGACCTTGAGCTCCTTCGCGATCCTGCGCGTGTAGTCGAGAATCGTGCGCTGGTTGCGCGGCGAAATTCCGTCCGGCGGCAGGACGCACGCCGAATCGCCGGAATGCACGCCGGCGTATTCGATGTGCTGCATTATCGCCGGGATGAAAATCTCGTTCCCGTCGGAAAGCGCATCGGCCTCGCACTCCATCGCACTGCACAGGAACCGGTCGAGATACAGCGGGCGGTCGGGGGTTACGCCGACGGCCTTGGCCACGTATTCCCTGAGCAGCTGCTCGTCGTAGATGACCTCCATCCCGCGTCCGCCGAGCACGAAGCTGGGACGGATGATGAGCGGATAGCCGAGTTTTCCGGCGCATTCCAGCGCGCCGTCGATGTCCGACGCCATCATAGACTCCGGCATCGGTATCCCGAGCCGGTCCATGATCGAATGGAAAAGGTCGCGATCTTCGGCGTCGTCGATCGAATCGACCGGCGTGCCGAGTATCTTGCACCCCGCCTCCTGCAGGGCTCTAGCGATGTTGAGCGGCGTCTGGCCGCCGAACTGCACGATGACGCCCGCCGGTTTCTCCGCCTCGTATATCTGCAGAACGTCTTCGACCGTAACCGGCTCGAAGTACAGTTTGTCCGAAGTGTCGTAGTCGGTCGAGACCGTCTCGGGGTTGCAGTTGACTATTATCGTCTCGTAGCCGAGTTTGCGCATCGCCATCGCCGCGTGGCAGCAGCAGTAGTCGAATTCGATTCCCTGTCCGATGCGGTTGGGCCCGCCTCCGAGAATCATCACCTTCTTCGGATTCGGCGAAACCGGCGCCTCGCCGAACGCCTTGTCGCGCTTCGGTTCGCCGCACGGGCCGGCGTCGTTGTACGTGGAATAGTAGTACGCCTTGTCCTCGACGCCCGAAACCGGAACCGCGAACCAACGCTCGCGGCAGCCGATACGGTAGCGCTGCTCGCGTATCTCCCGTTCGGGAACCCCCAGAAGCTGCGCGAGATACTTGTCGGAAAATCCGTCCTTTTTCGCCTGCGCAAGCAACTTGTCGGGAAGCCGAGAACCCTTGTACCCGAGTATTTCCTCCTCCTCCTGCACAAGCTCGCGCATCTGCTGCACAAAATACGCCTTGACGCCCGTGCGCTCGAAGATCTGGCTGTCGCTCGCCCCTTTCCGGAGCGCCTCGTACATCTGGAAGTGGCGCTCGGAATTTGGGACCGCCAGCATGTTGAGAAGCTCCTCGAGCGTGCGCTCGTGGAAGTCTTTCGCGAAACCCAGCCCGGCGCGTCCACGCTCCAGCGCCCTGATCGCCTTCTGGAACGTCTCCTTGTAGGTCTTGCCGATCGACATCACCTCGCCGACCGCCTTCATCTGGGTGCCGAGATGGTCTTCGACCGCACGGAACTTCTCGAACGCCCAGCGCGCGAACTTGAGAACGACGTAATCGCCGTCCGGCGTGTATTTCTCGAGCGTCCCGTCGCGCCAGTATGGAATCTCGTCCAGCGTCATTCCCGCGGCCAGCTTTGCCGACACCAGCGCGATCGGGAAACCCGTCGCCTTTGACGCCAGCGCCGACGAACGGCTGGTGCGGGGATTGATCTCGATTATGACCACTCTACCCGTCTTCGGATCGTGCGCAAACTGCACGTTGGTGCCGCCGATGACGCCGATCTTCTCGACGATGCGGAACGCGTCGCGCTTCAGCCGCTCCTCAAGCTCCTTCGAAATCGTCAGAAACGGCGCTGCGCAGAAGCTGTCGCCGGTATGCACGCCCACCGCGTCGATATTCTCGATGAAGCACACCGCGATCATCTGGTTCTTCGCGTCGCGGACAACCTCGACCTCGAGCTCCTCCCAGTCCTTGATCGACTCCTCAATGAGGCACTGGTGGGTAAGCGACGCGTCAAGTCCGCGTGCGCAGATCGTCTTGAGCTCCTCGATGATGTAGCAG
>JAGDAE010000111.1 GCA_017959645.1 Kiritimatiellia bacterium | reverse complement strand
GCGTCGGCCGAGCCGCCGCCCATGCCGCCGCCAAGGGGGATGCGCTTGCGGATGGCGATTCTCAGCGCGCATTCGCGCCGCGCCTCGACTGCCATGATGCGCGCAGCCTTGACCGCGAGATTGTCGCTGGAAGCGCCCAGGCGCGAGATGTCGACGCCTTCCTCCGCAGTCGTCTCGCAAACGAGTTCGTCCGCCGGCTCCAGCTCGATTTCATCGCAAAGCGAAACGGGCATCACAACGCTTCTGAGGTCGTGATACCCGTCCGGGCGCGCCCCCATAACCTCTAGGGTAAGGTTGATTTTGGCTGGGGCCGTTACTTTCATATTCTATTGGCGGAGAGGGGGGGATTCGAACCCCCGATACCCTTGCGGGTATGCCACCTTTCCAAGGTGGTACCATCAACCACTCGGACACCTCTCCAAGACGAAAACGGGCGTATTATACCCTTTCCCTCCGCCGAATTCAACTGTAAAGTTGCGCCCGTTGGGCGGATCGTCGTCGATGACGGTCTTTCCCCGTCCGATCTAATGTCGAATCCGCCGTAGCAATCTGCTCCAGTTTTGCGCGCATTCGTGGTATAATAGCGGTTATGAAACTCTGTCAATACGCGTTGTGCCTCCCCCGGCCGCCCCGTTGCGCCATCGCCTTTCTGTCGAATTGCGCGAGCCGGATCTTGAAGGGTGTGGCGTTGTATGCAATCGCCATTGCGGTGGCGATTGCGCCGTGCGTTTCGCATCCCGCGCCGGCCGAAACCCCGTCGGCGAAAAAACACGTGTCGATCTGCTGCGTGGGGGATTCCATTACCGAGGGCGGCGCGTCGTTTAGGTCGTATCGGGTGCCGCTCGAGTCCGAGCTCGCGGCGGCGGGATACGAGGTCGAGTGGAAGGGGTCGCACGCGACCCCGGCGTCCGGCAGCAGCCGCGCGCACGAAGGCTGGAGCGGGAAATCCGCCGAGCAGGTGGCGGCGATCTACGCGAGGAACGCGGACGCCGATGTGGCCGATGTGTTGCTGCTTCACGCCGGACACAACCACGACGCCGAACGGGAACCGCCGGAGCGAATCGTCTCCGCGGTCGTTGGCGCCCATCGCCGGATCATCGCCGCGGCGCGCGAGCGGAATCCGAAGGTGAAGGTGCTTTACGCACAGGTGATCGAAAGCGGAAAGCTGCCGAAGTATTCGTACATCCCGGCATTGAACGAGGCGATTGCCAGGACGGCTGCGGAACTTTCGCGTCCGTCGTCGCCGGTCGTCTGCGTTGACATGGCAACTGGCTGGAATTGGGCGGAGGATACCGTGGCGGACAAAGTCCATCCCAACGCGAAGGGCGCCGAGAAAATGGCGACCAAATGGCTCGCCGCCCTGCGCTAGACCCGTCTTCATCCCTTTTGCGACCTGCGTGTTCGTCGAACCGCCCCGCGTTTTCGTGTTCGGCGCCGGAGGCGCCAACTAGCGCGAGGGTTGTCGAACGCATCTGCGGTGGTCAGCGGTTGCCAAGAAGTCCCGCATCGAATTCTCATTTCTATAATGAAGTGAATTGGGGGACAGTAAGGGGAACAAAAGCGGGGCAATGGTTCTTCGCATTGGTCTACTTTTGTGGGACTCAGGGGTCCCAGGGGTCTCAGGGGACCCAGGAAAGCCTGTCCGGCGCTTCGCGTGGAACAGGCTGATCCAGTGGTTCGCCTGGTTCCCGCTTCGCGTGGGACAGGCCGAGCCTCATGTCCTCGCTTGTCCTTCGCCTTAGCATCGGGCAAGCGTCCTGAGACCCCTGAGTCCCCTGAGACCCCTGAGTCCAGCAAAACTCTCCAAGGCTCTTCATCCTTGTCCCGCTTTTGTCGGACAAGTGTCGGGCAAAAGTAGGGCCATGAGCTTCTCCTGTTGGCCACTTTTGAAGACGGAGCCTTCGCGTGTCGTGATGCGGGCGCACGCGCGGCGGAGGTGCGAGATCGGGTCCGAAGCGACCGGTTTCCCCGTCACGCAGCCCGTTCCCGGCGACCCGACACGGACGGCCTTCCCGACGGCATTTCCGTCAATTCGGCAAAAGCGGCTGACTTTAGCAGTTGACTCCGCGGCGCGGTTATGGTAAATTACGCGCCGTGTCAGCCACGGAGAGATGGCAGAGCCTGGTTGAATGCACATGACTCGAAATCATGCATACCGCAAGGTATCGGGGGTTCGAATCCCTCTCTCTCCGCCAAAGGCCGGTTCTACCGCCGGTCCGAGGCTTTAAGCGGCGGATTACGCGGGCGTAATTCAATGGCAGAATAGGAGCTTCCCAAGCTTCTTACGTGGGTTCGATTCCCATCGCCCGCTCCATTTACACGAGTTGAAGTGCTTGAAAGTCTTACAGTAAAAAACCTTGCCGTCGTCGAGCATGCGCATGCAGAGTTCTCTCCGGCGCTCAACGTGATCACCGGCGAAACCGGCGCGGGGAAGTCCGTTCTCATGGGCGCGCTCGATCTGATCGCCGGGGCGCGCGCGGAGAGCG
Source organism: Kiritimatiellia bacterium (assembly GCA_017959645.1). Classification (GTDB taxonomy): domain Bacteria; phylum Verrucomicrobiota; class Kiritimatiellia; order RFP12; family UBA1067; genus UBA1067. The sequence goes on along the minus strand of JAGDAE010000111.1, from coordinate 8,653 downwards.
GAATCGTCCGCGAAGGCGCGGCGGAGGCGGAGATAGAGGCGAAGTTTTCGGACACGACGGTGCGGCGCACGGTCACGAAAGACGGGCGTTCGCGCGCGTGGATCGACGACGAATCGGTTTCGCTCGCGGAGCTGCGCGAGGCGTCGCGGCGCAAAGTCGACATGCACGGTCCGCGCGCGAACCAGACGATTCTCGAAGAGGGGTTCCAGCGCGAGGCGCTCGATTCGTTCGGCGGCGTCGCCGGTTCGGCGGCGGCGGAGGCGTATGCGCGGGCGTGGAAGCGGCGCCGCGCGGCCGAGGAGAGGCTCGGGGGGCTCGGCGACCAGGACGCGATCGCGAGCGAGATCGACATGCTGCGCTTCCAGACCGGAGAGCTCGCGGACGCGGAGGTTAGCGAAGACGACGCCGATCTGGCCGCGCGCCACGCGGCGGCGGCGAATTCGGAAGAGATCGTCTCGGCCGCGAACGAGGCGACGGAGCTTCTCGGGGGCGACAATTCGGTGCTTTCGACGATAACCGGAGTGCGCGAGCGGCTGGCGCGGCTCGCGAAGCACATGCCGGAGGCGGCGGGCTGGCAGGAAGATCTCGACGCGATCGCGATCGGCGTGAACGAGCTTTCGAAGTCCATCGCCGACGCGGTCAGCCGCATCGACGTCGATCCCGACGAATTCGCCGCGCTCGACGCGCGGCTCGGTCTGGTTCGCCGGCTGCAGCGCAAATACGGCGAAGATCTGTACGGCGCGCTGGAGAAAAAGCGCGCGCGCCTCGCCGAGCTGGAGGATGCCGGCGCCGTGCGGGAGAGGCTGGAGAAGGAGCTTGCCGAAGCGTCGGAGGAAGTCGCGCAGGCGGGGGCGAAGCTTTCGGCGATGCGCTCCGGCTGCGCGAAGCGGCTGGCGTCGGCGGTTACCGGCGAGCTGCGCGATCTCGGCTTTCTGCAGGCGAAGTTCTCGGTCGCGATCGAGCGGCGCGAGGCGGACGCGAGCGGGATCGACAGAGTCTCGTACATGTTCGAGCCGAACCCGGGCGAACCGGCGCGGCCGCTTTCGGCGATCGCGAGCTCCGGCGAGACGGCGCGGGTGATGCTGGCGCTGAAGTGCGTGCTGGCGGCGCACGACTCGACCGGGACGCTGGTGTTCGACGAGATCGACGCGAACGTCGGCGGCGAGGCCGGCAAGATCGTCGGCGAGAAGATGAAGGCGCTCGCGGCGACGCACCAGGTCGTCGCAATCACCCATCTGCCGCAGAGCGCGGTCTTCGCAGACAGGCATTTCACGGTGTCGAAGACGGTGTCGGGCGGGCGCACGCGCACGGAAATACGCGAAGTCAAAGGCCGCGACAGAGTCGCGGAAATCGAGAGAATGCTCGGAGGGGAGCGGATAACGAGCGTGACGAAGAAACATGCGGAGGAGCTGCTGGAATATGGCAAAAAAACAAAATGACTATCCCGTGCTGACGACGTCGGATCTGTTCGGGAAAGGGTCGGACGCGTTTCTGGAGATGCTGGACAGGATCGACGGCAGGAACTCGAAGCTGGCGCTGATCGCCGACGCGAACGTCGTGCAGTACACGCCGGATCTGGGAACGAAAATCGGCATATTCCTGCAGGAGAAGGGCCTCAAGCTCGCGAGCGCCCCCATCGTCATTCCCGGCGGCGAAAAGTGCAAGAACGACAACGGCAATGCGGAGCGCAAGGTCGTCTCGTCGCTGATCTCCGAGAAAATCGGCAGAAACGACATCGCGATCGCGATAGGCGGGGGCGCGGTTCTCGACGTCGCCGGCTACGCCTGCGCGCAGGTTCGCGGAGGCGTCAGGATCGTGCGCATACCGACGACGATATCCGGCATGGTCGACGGCGCGTTCGCGGACGAGGCGGCGATCGACGGGCTCGGCATAAAGGATTCGATGCATCTCGCGTCCATCCCGGCCGCGGTGATAATCGACACTTTGTTCGTGAGGACGGTGCTCGACGGCGTGTGGCGCGGCGGGTCGGGAGAGCTCGTGCGGCTGGCGGCGGCGCGCGACGCGACGCTGTTCAAGCAGATCGAGGCGGCTGCCGGCAAGATACGTTCGCACGACCGCGACACGATGATCGAGATCGTCATCTGCGCGACGCAGACGCGGGTCAAGAAGGGCGGAACGAAAATCGGCAAGTGGTGCTCGACGCGGCTCGAGGCGATGAGCGGCTTCAAGATGCCGTACGGATATTCCACGGCGATCGCCCTCGGCATCGAATGCCTGTATTCGGTCGCGAAAGGGTATATGAAAGCGGAGGATTCGGACAGGACGATCTCGCTGCTGGCGCAACTCGGCGCGCTGGAGGGGCTCTCGCACAGCCGCAATCTGCTGGAGACCGGCGGCGAGGCGATTCTGCGCGGTCTGGACGCGTGGGTTCTGCGCGAGGGGAACGCCGTGCGCGAGCTGCCGGCGGGCGTCGGAAAGTTGTGCGTCGAGGAAAATCCAGACCTCGAAACGTATCGCAAGGCAATCAAAGATTTCGCCAAAATCGACACCGGAGCGTAATTTTATGGTAAAATATGCGGCTATGAAAAGGACAATTGCGTTTTTCGCGTCCATGCTCCCGGCGATGCTGTTCGCCGTGGACGTGGTCGAGGTCAAGATTCGTGCGCTCGACGCGTTCGGCGGCGACACCAGCAGCGTCATCAGCCGCTGCCAGACGAAGGCGGGCGAACCGTACGATCCGGTAACGGTGACGCGCGACGTCGGGTCGCTCAGGGAGTCCGGCGAGTTCGAGGACATTTCGGCGGACGCGAAGCGCCTGGAGGAAGGCGTCGAGGTCACGTTCTACGTGAAGCGCAAGATGCGCTACCGCGCGCCGGCCACGGTCGACGGCGCGGAATTCTTCGGCGCGTCCCGCATCATGAAAGAGTCGGAGCTGAAAGACGGGTATCTGTACGGCGAAGCCGATCTCGCGGCGGCGGCGGCGAGAATCAGGACCGCCTACAACAAGAAGCATTTCCCCGACGCGAAGGTGGTTCCGCTCGCGACCGCGGTCGGCGACGGCAACGACTGCACGGTGACGTTCGTCATCGACGAGGGCGAGCGCGTCAAGGTTCGCGACTTCGTCTTCGCCGGATGCGAATCGGTCGACGAGAAGAAGCTCCGCGACGCCATCGGGGACTATCCGTGGTGGAACCCGATGGGCTGGTTCTTCGACGCTCCGGCCACTGCGGCGCAGCTTTACGAATGCCGCGAGAAGATCGCGACCGTGTTCAGGGACGAAGGTTTTCTCGACGTCTCGGTCGAAGGGCCCGAGCGCGTCCCGGCCGGCGACGGCAAGGCCGATATGCGCTTCACGATCGACGAGGGCGCGAAGTACACGATCGGCGAGATGCGCATCAGCGGGCTCACGCGCTATCCCGAGGCGGCGGTCCGCGAAAAGAGCGAGCTGCCCGAGGCCGGCGAGATCGCCGGCGCGAAGACGCTCGCCGACGCCGCGCACCGCATCGAGGTCGTGGTCGGATCGGGCGATTCGGGGCTCGCCGACACGCACGTCGAGGTGAAGCGGTTCCCGTCCGCGGCCGATCCTACCGTGCTCGACATCGAATTCGCGGTCGAGGAAGGGGTGCCGGTCGTCATCGACGAAGTGCGGATCGTCGGCAACGACTACACGAAAGACAAGGTCATCCGCCGCGAAATCTCGCTCGCTCCCGGCGACCGCATGCTGGCCGACCGCGCCGAGACCAGCCAGCGGCGTCTGGAGAATCTCGACTACTTCAAGCGCGTCAGGTACTATCTCGAATCGTCCGGCGCGGGCAAGGACGCGAACGGGGCGGAATACCGCAATCTCGTGTACGAGGTCGAGGAGAAGAACACCGGATCGTTCATGGTCGGCCTCGGCGCGAGTTCGGTCGATTCGGTGTACGTGACGGCTGAAGTCTCGCAGTCGAACTTCGACATCTTCGCGCCCGGCAAGCTGTTCCGCGGCGGCGGGCAGAAGGGGCGGCTGTACGTGGCGGCGGGCCCGCGCATCCAGACGTACGAGGCCAGCGTCACCGAACCGCACTTCCTCGGGCGCCTGCTCGAGCTTACAGTCGAGGGATACCGGCGCCAGCGCTGGTACGACGAATACGATCTCGTGCGCAGCGGCGCGGGCGCGTCGCTGTCGTATCCGGTCAAGTTTTGGCCGACTTGGGAGCCGTTCGGCAGGTTCGGCTTCAGGCTCGGCGGCGAATACATCGAGTTCGATGACGTCGACAACTCGCGCTACTACGGCAAGCGCATCGACGAGGACGACGAGGGGCGGCGGATATTCAAGGAGGAAGCGCGCAAATACGGCGACGCGGCGGAGGGAGTGCTCAGGTTCTTCTGGAGCCACGACTCGCGGGACAACTTCCGCATTCCGACGTCCGGCTCGCGCACGCAACTGTTCGCCGATCTTGCAGGCGGCGACAACGAATACTGGAGGGTCGGCTTCAACCACCGCAACTACTTCAACGTCTGGAAGCGCTACAACCACGTGCTCATGGTCGCGTGGCGCGGCGAGACGATAGATTCGTTCGATTCCGGCGACGTGCCGATCTACAACCGCATGTTCCTCGGCGGCCCGCGCTCGATACGCGGCGTCGAGTACCGCAACGTCTCGCCGCTGCGCAGGAAGGTCAAGCGCGACGACTGGGCGCCGTGGGGCGGCCAGACGCTGTTCTGCGCCAATTTCGAATATACGGTGCCGATCGTCAAGATGCTGCGCCTGGCGGTGTTCTCCGACGTCGGCTCGGTCGCCGAGGACGAATTCGACTTCGATTTCGGCGACACGCTGGCGTGGACGGCCGGTCTGGGCATACGCCTCGACATCCCGATGTTCCCGATACGACTCGATTTCGCGACGCCGATCGAAAAACCGAAGCACAGCGAGAAGGAGATCTTCTCGTTCACCGTCGGCTACGATTTCTAAAAGAAGGAGAAAGCATCGCATGAAACACGCATTCCTCGCGATTTTCGCTCTCGCCGCCGCGCTGGCGACGGCGGCCGACCTCAAGATAGGAACGGTCGAAATGATGGCGCTGGTCCGCAACCATCCGTCGTACGACCTCAACCGCTCGCTGCTGTCCGACACCGAGAAGGACTACCAGAAGAAGCTGGACCGGATGCGCGCCGAACTGGACGAGATACAAGCCGAGGGCAAGGAGCTCGCCGACCAGTCGAAGAATCCGATGCTCGCCGACGCGGCGAAGACGAAGCTCGAGAACGATCTCGTCGACGTGCAGAACCGCTACATCCAGGCGCAGCAGAAACTGCGCAACGAGGCGATGCGCTCGCAGCAGGAAATGCAGGATCTCGAGGCGAAGCTGCTCAAGGCGACGACCGACGATCTCAGAAAGAAGATAAACGCTTTCGCGTCGCAGAACGGCTACGACTTCATTTTCGATTCGTCGGCGACCCCGTACTTCCGCGAATGCTACGACGTGACCGACGCCGTGCTGAAGTCGATGGGCGTCGAAAAGCGCAGGGAAGACGACGATGAAGGCAAGTGAGCTCGCGAAGCTGCTCGGGGGGACGCTCGAGGGCGAAGATGCCGAAATCGTCGCGTGCGGCGGTCTCGAGGAGGCCCGCGCCGGCGATCTGAGCTTCTGCAAAGACCCGAAGCACGTCAAGCTCGTCGAGAGCACCAAGGCGTCGGCCGTACTTCTGCCGCCCGACTGGGACAAGGGGGCGCCGTGCGCGGTGATCAGGGTAGCCGACCCCAACCGGGCCTGCATGGCTGCGGCGAAAATGTTCGCGCCGGCCGAGCCCGAGCGCAAGCCGGGGGTTCATCCGACCGCGATAATCGGGCCGGACGTCAAACTCGGCGAGGGCGTGCATGTCGGCGCGTACACCGTGATCGAGAAGGGCGCCGAGATCGGCGACGGCGCGATCGTCGAAGCGCAGGTCTTCATCGGCGAGGGCTGCAAAGTCGGCGACAGGACGCACATCTATCCGCAGGTGACGCTCAGGGAGGGGACGATCGTCGGCAAAGACTGCATCTTCCACTGCGGAGTGCGGCTCGGCGGCGACGGATACGGCTTCAACAACGGCCGCCGCGAAGACGGCAGCGTGTACATCGAGAAGATCCCCCAGCTCGGTATCGTCGAGATCGGCGACGGGGTCGAGATCGGCTCGAACACGACGATCGACCGCGCGCGCATCGGGCGCACTTACATCGGACCGATGACCAAGATCGACAATCTCGTGCAGATCGGGCACAACGTCAAGGTCAAGGGCTATTCGGGGCTTATCGCGCAGTCCGGCGTCGCCGGTTCGACCGAGATCGGCTATGGGTGCCTGATATGGGCGCAGGCGGGGATTTCCGGACACATCAAGATCGCGGACGGCGTGCAGGTCGGGCCGCAGGCGGGGGTTCCTCAGTCGCTGGACGGCTCGCTCAAATACGTGATCGGGGCGCCGGCGATGAGCATGAAGGATCTGGCGGCGATCACGCTCGCGCCGAGGATGATACAGAAGATCAAAGGCGAAATCAAGGAACTCAAGGCGGCGCTGGCGGCGAAATGAGCAAATTCGATCTTATCGTGGTGACGGCGGCGAACGCTTCGCAGGCGCGGGGCTACAAGGCGCAGCTCAAAAACAGGAAGAACGCGATCGTCGTCGCCGACCCGGGAGACGTGCGCGCGGGGTCGCTGGGGGCGACGGTGAATCTTCTGCGCAAGATCCCGAACCGCGGAAAGGTGCTGGTGTGCCATTCGGGCGGCGACGCGAGAAGGACGCCGGGATACGCCGCGCTCGGCAAGGCGTTCATACCTCTGCGCGACGGACGGAGCATGTTCGAGCACATAGTCGAGTCTATGGAGAAGCTCAAGCTCCCGCGCTCGGGCGGCGTCATGGTGTGTTCGGGCGACGTGCTGCTTACATTCGATCCGTCGAAGACCGATTTCTCCGCGAAGGGCGTGACCGGCGTCGCCTACGAGGACAACGCGACCCAGGCGAGTCTGCACGGCGTCTATTTCGAACACTGCGGAACCGTCGTCGATTTTCGCCAGAAGCCGAAAGTGAAGCGCGGACGCTTCCTCGTCGACACCGGCATCTTGTTCATCGACTGGCCGACGGCACGCAAAATGAAGGATCTGCCGGTCGAAGGCGACATCTACGACGAGTTCCCGCGCATGCTGCTCGAGGGCTTCGCGCCGTTCAGCGTGAACACCGTTCCGGGCTGCAAATTCTTCCATATCGGCTCGTCGCGCGAACTGCTCGCCGAGCTGGGCGACGGAGGGGTGTACACCGACGCGGTCGGGTGCAAGCTCTCGCTCGCGGGCGGCAATATCGTAACCAACGTACCGGCGGGCCGGTTCGAATGCATCGCGCTCAAGCGCAACGAATGTTTCACGTGCCTGCCGGTCGGCAAGGACGGGTGGTACGATCTCAAATACATGCTCGACGACAACTTCAAAACGGACGGCCTCTGGGAGAAGCACGGGCTAGGCGAGAAGATGAAGATTGTCGACTACCGCCGTCTGCTGAAGCTTCGCGGGGGCAGGTAGCATGCCCCGCTACGTCTACGAGGCGAAAGACGCTTCGTCCGGGTGCGCGAAGTGCCGCGCCGGCTTCGAGGTCGTCCAGCGCCTCGGCGATGCGCGGCTGGCGAAATGTCCCGACTGCGGGGGACCGGTGTTCCGCGTAATCCAGGCGCCGGGGCTGGCGCATTCCGCGACCGATCTCCACTACCGTGCGAAACGCGCCGGTTTCCATGCGATTAAGAAGACCGGCGGCGGAGAATACGAGAAGATGTACTGATGAAGGGCGATCTGGAGCTGGGGACTTCCAAACCGCTTGCGCTGCTGTTTAGGTATTCGTGGCCCGCGCTGGTCGCGATGACGCTGAACGCGCTGTATTCCGTCGTCGACCGGTTCTACATCGGACAGGGCTGCGGAGAGGCGGCGATGGCCGGGCTTACGCTGTGTTTCCCGGCGATGATGCTTTTCGCCGCGTTCGGGGTTTTCGTCGGCGCGGGGCATTCGGCGCTTCTTTCGATAAAGCTCGGCGAGGGCGACCGCGTCGCCTGCGAGAAGATACTCGGCGAACTGGTGGCGTTCAAGCTGCTGTTCTTTTTCGTCCTGCCCCCGCTGGTGTTTTTCAATGCGGACGCGGTTCTCGGCTGGTGCGGCGGCGGCAAGGTCAGCGCGGAGGCGTTCGACTGCGCGAGAAGATACCTCCGTCTGGTCGTCTTTTCGCACCTCTTCTCGCATCTCGCGTTCGGGCTTTCGGCGACGATGCGCTCGGAAGGACGCGCTTTGCGCTCGATGGTGTGCATGGCGATCGGCTTCGGCGCCAACCTCGCGCTCGATCCGCTCTTCATCTTCGTGTTCGGCATGGGCATCGCCGGCGCGGCGTGGGCGACGAACATTTCGATGGCGCTGAGCTGCCTGTTCGCGATCTCGTACTACTGGCGGCGCAAAAGCGTCGTCCGGCTGCGTCTGCGGCGCATCGGATTCTACCGCCGTTTCGCGATCCGCGCCGGCGCGATAGGCTCCGCCCCGTTCCTGCAGCAGCTGCTTGGCGCGGCGATCAACGTCTCGCTCGCGGCGGCGTTCGGATTCTGGGCGAACGGACCGGAATCGGCGACCGCGCAGATCGCGTCGCTAGGCGTCTTCCAGAGCGTGATGATCCTCATCATCATGTCGATTCTCGGCGCCCAGCAGGGACT
>JAGDAE010000110.1 GCA_017959645.1 Kiritimatiellia bacterium | reverse complement strand
TCGCCCATCGACGCATCTACCAGATCGACGTGGACGGCATTCTCGCCGGAAAATGCCGCCACATTCTGCTCAAGGCCGGCGATATCGTGTACGTGCCGAAAGACAATATCTCGGAATACAACGTCTTCGTGAAAAAACTCATGCCGACCGTGCAGCTCATCAATCTCATGACGTCGCGCTTTTCGACGATCAACGTCACCGAGTAGCCGATGAAATACGCCGTTTTCTTTCTGGCGGCGCTCGGGACGGTTCCGCTTTCGCTCGCGCTGGGCGTCAACGTGAAGTGGATGCGGTACGCGTTCTGGGGCATGGTCGCGTCGATGTGCCTCTACCAGCAGACGGCGATCAACTTCTTCTCCAACGAGTTCTACCGTGGATCCGCGCGCGGCATGGAGGTAAGTCTCGTCCATCTGCTGGCGCTCGCGATCTTCGCGGCGCTGGCGCTGCGCGGGAAGACCAAGGGGGTGCTGTCGGATTTGGGGATACGGCTGTATCTCGTCTATTTCGCGCTGTGTCTGCCGAGCCTCGCCGAAGCGGACGATCTGCTCATCTCGTGGCTCGAGATATGGAAGATGATCATGATCCTCCTCTTCTACTGCGCGGTGCGCGCATATCTGAAGGCGACGGACGACGTGAAGACGGTCATGAAGGCGCTCGCGATCTTCACGATCGCGAACGCGCTGATGACCGCGAAGGCGCACTACTCCGGCGTCTACCAGCCGGGCGGAGTGTTTCCCCACCGCAACGGCATGGCGATGGGAATGCTGCTTCTCGGGCCGGTCTTCTTCGCCGGCTACGTCACGTCGGGTCTGCTGTCGAAGCGCGGCCGCCTCTGCGCTGTCGCGTTCGCAGGCGCGGCCATCTCGACGCTCTGGAGCTATTCGCGAGGCGCGATGGCGATGATGCCGGTCGCCTACGGAATCGCCGCGCTCGCCTGCCTCTGGGAGAGGCGCAAGACATGGAGCAAGGCGATGCGCATGGTTCCGATTGCGGCGGCGGCGGCGATCGGGTTGCTGGCGATGTTGCCGCGGATAATCGAACGCTTCACCGAAGCTCCGCAATCGTCCGGCGAGACGCGTGTCGAACTTGCGCAATGTGCGTTCGAGATGATCCGCGACAAGCCGCTGACCGGCGTCGGAATCAACAACTGGTCGCTCAACATGGAGCCGACGCATCCGTACCAAACGCGCGCTAGCGAGACCGTCGGACGCGACCTCGAGTACCGCGGCATCGTCGAGACCGTCTATCTTCTCGTCTGCGCCGAATGCGGCATCCCCGCGCTTTGCGCGATGCTTGCGTGGTTCGCGTGGCATTGGCTCCTGTGCGCGCGGCTCATGCGGCGGCTTCGCGGCACGGAATGGTATTTCGTGCCCGCCGGGCTCTTCGGCGCGCTTGCGGTCAACTACATGCAGAGCGTTCTCGAATGGGTTCTCCGGCAGCAGCTAAACCTCATCTGCCTCATGTTCGTTTTCGCCGTTCTCTCCCACCTCGATTCATCAAGCAGACAATGGAAAACAAACCGGACATAGCCGCTCTCGCCGCAAGGCGTTCCGTCGCCGTCCTTTGCCGCAAGCCCGCCGTGCTTGCCGCGTTCGATGTCGATTTCGCCAGGAATCTCGACGCCTTCGCCGCGTTCGCCAATTCCAGACCGGGAACGGCCGTTCTGCTCCAGCTCGGCTACGAGCACGAGACGCCGGCCCTCGCCGCCGAACTCGCCGCGACGGTCGCTCGTTTCTCCGCCGCTGCTCCGTCGGCGAGGACGATCGCGCTGGCCAACTGCGAGAACGAACGCTTGGCGCTCGAGGCGGCTGGCGTCGAGGCCAGATTCATACACCAGAACTGTTTTCTCGACGAGCGCAGATACCGTCCGATGGGCAAGGAGCGTCCGTACGACGCAGCCTATGTCGCGCGGCTCACGCCGTGCAAACGCCACGAATTGATGCCGCCCGGGGCGAAACTCCTGCTCATGGGCTGCGCTACGAAAATCTACGATTCCGAACGCGACTACGCGGATATGGTCTATTCGCAATACGCCGCCGCGAAGATACTGCCTTCTTTTTCGGGCGCGCGGATATCCGAGTATCTCGCGCTGGCGAGGTGCGGACTCGTCCTTTCCGCGCGCGAGGGCGCGTCGTTCTGCTCGAGCGAATATTTCCTGTGCGGGCTGCCGGTCGTCGACACTCCGGCGCTCGGCGGCCGCAGCGCTCTCTATCCCGGCGACTATGTCGCCTATGTCGAATCCACTCGCGAAGCAGTAGCCGAGGGCATCGCCCGCTGGCGCGACGAGCGTCCAGATCCGCGCAAGGTCCGCGAGGCCTGGCTTGACATGGCCGCCCCCCACCGCGAACAGTTCGGCCGGCTCATGCGGGAACTCTCAGGCAGGCCTTGCGGCCGGCCGCCGCACAAACTCGCGCTGCGTACCCCGCACCCGGGCGCGATGCATTCTCTCGCCATCGCGTCCTATCTCGCCGTCAGATCCCTCGCCGTCAAGTGAAAATCGATTTTGCCAGAAACACCGGGCGCAACTTCGCCGCGGCAATGCTCAACAAATGCGTCGGGCTGCTGTTCCCGTTCCTCAACCGCACGCTGTTCCTGTGGCTCATGGGTGCGGAGTATCTCGGGCTGAACGGACTTTTCACGTCGATCCTCGGCGTGCTTGCGCTCGCCGATCTCGGCTTCGGGACCGCCGTCGTGTGCTCGATGTACAAACCGGTCGCGGCCGACGACCGTGAACTCGTCTGCGCGTATCTGCGATTCTACCGCAAGGTATACCGCTGGGTGGGGACCGCCATCTTCGCCATCGGACTCTGCCTGCTGCCGTTTCTGCGGCATCTCGTGAAGGGCGACCTGCCGCCCGGGCTCGATCTGCACGTCCTCTATCTCATGCATCTGGCCAACACCGCCGCCGGCTATTTCCTTTTCGCCTACCGCGGCTCGGTGCTGAACGCATACCACCGCGGCGACGTGATGACGAACATCAGAACCTTCACGTCGGTCGCCCAGTACGCGACGGTGTTCCTGATACTCTTCGTTTCGCGCAACTACTACCCCTCCGTCCTCGCCACGATAGCGTTCACGGTCGTGAACAACATCCTGGTCTGGCGCGAATCGCGGCGGCTTTTCCCCGAGATAGGTCCGCGCGGGGAGCTGGCGGACGGTCTGCGCCGCAAAGTCGTCGCCGACGTCAAGTCGATCTTCATGCACAAGGTCGGCGCCGTGATAACCAACCAGACCGACAATATCGTCATATCCGCGTTTCTCGGTCTCGTCGCCGTCGGCGCCTACGGCAACTACTGGTACGTGCACACTGCGGTCGGGGGGCTGGCGTGGTCGGTCTACTCGTCCATGCAGAACGGTTTCGGCAACACGATCTTCACCGAGACGAAGGCGGCGAATTTCGAGCGGCTCATGCGGGCGGTCCGCATGGTCGGGCTGGTTGTGGCCTGTTGCTCGGCGATGATGGCGGCTTTGTATGCGCCGTTCATCGAGGTGTGGACCGGCGGCCGGCCTGAGCTTTCGCGCCATGCGCTCACGCCGGCGCTGATGACGGTTCTCTTCTACGTCTACCAGTCGCGCCAGACGCTGCTCGTGTTCAAGGCGGCGGCGAACCTGTGGCGGCAAGACCGCTGGAAACCGATCGTCGCCGGAGCGTTCAATCTCTCGCTCAACATCGCGCTGGTCGTCGCGCTTCCCGACGCGTACAAGCTCGACGGCGTGATTCTCTCGACCGTGCTGTCGTTCACGCTCGTCCAGATACCGTGGGAAAGCCGTGTCATGTTCACCGCGTTTTTCGGGCGCGGCGAATCGCGCGCATACTGGCGCGTGCAGGCGCTGTCGGCGGCCCGCTCGCTCGCCATGTGCGCCGGTTCGTACGCCGTTGTGCGTCTGGTGCCGCTTTCCGGCGTCGCCGGGCTTGCCGCCAAGGCGGCGGCGGCGGGAGCGTTCGTCGCGCTGTCGTCGCTCTGTCTTTTCCGCGCCGAAGTCGCCGCCCTCGCCGCGCGGCTGCCGTTCTTCCGCCGCTTCGCCCCGGGTGGCGGGGCGTAGCCGAAACCTCGAAACAGAAAGGAAAAGCCATGCATAGCATCTTCTGTCTGATAGCCGCGACTGCGGTCCACGCGATCGGCAACGGATCCGCTCTCTTCTACACCGAGAACGCCGACATCATCGACATGTACGGGCCGGGCTATTCGACCCCGCCGATCGGCAGGATGGTCGTCGCCGAGCCGGCGTCGGGGCTTGAATGCAGCGCCACGCGCATCGAGAAGACGAATACCTTCGTGACGAGCGTCGAGTCGCCTTCGGGCCGGGCGGTGATGACCGATGCGGTCGATCCCGAATACGACGTGTTCGTGCGCGAATTCGAGACCTCGTTCCCGATACGCTACGAGCTCGCGAACTTTCCCAATCTCAAACGCTACCGGTTCTCCGATTCGCTCTGCATAGTGACGCCGGTCAGCACGCCGTACAATGGACAGCTTCTCGCGAGCGCGAAAGAATCGCGCCTCTATTTGACCGTCGACGGTGATGCGGAACTCGCCGACAACGGCGTATTGCTCCATCCCGGCAAGGGGCGCATCGTCATAACGCTGACGAATCCGGTCGAAGGCGAAGGCAATCTCGCTTTCGCCGCGAAGCGCGCCGGCGAAGTCTTCGCGCGCTCGGCGTCGTACTGGAACGGTTTCTTCGGCGAAGGCGAGGCGGTGCGCTCCGCGATCGACCCCGCCCATCCTCTCCACGACGAGATCGTGCGCACGCTGTACTCGGTGCCGGCGCTGATCCACGCGCAGCAGTCGAGGTCGGGCGGCGTAATGGCGGGCAGGTACTATCCGATGGCGTACATCCGCGACCAGGCTGGCGTGCTGAAGGGGCTGCTGGCGATGGGATATGCGAGCGCGGCGGAAAAGATCGTCCGCTTCTGGCTTGGACGATTCGAGCGTTTCGGCGATCTGGTGACGGCCGAGGTGATGAACGGCGAAGAGGGGCGCATGATCTTCAACGACGACGTGGAAGGCCCGTCGTACATAATGGAAAGCGTCTTCGAACTCGCCAAGGTGCGGCCGGAAATTCTCGCAGAGTGCAAGCCGATGCTCGACTGGGCGCTGAAAGCGCAGCTTCGCCAGCTGCACAAGGGGATGACCTGTTTCTCCGGCGACGAGACCTATGTCGCCGGCGCGATACTCCAGCGCGCGTATCTCTACCACGGCTCGTCCGATTCGACCGGGCGCTTCATCCGCACGGCCGAACGGTACATCGAACTGTTCGGCGGCGACGGGGAGCTGCGCGAGAAGGTCGCCGAAGCCAGGGCGCTTTTCAGGGAGAATTTCGTCCGCGACGGCATCGTCTGCGTAAACCAGCCGTGGCGGATGGAGGGTCTTGAGTTCCCGCGCTGGCAGGACGGCGTCTGCATCCGCTGCTGGTACGACGGCAGCTACGGACGGCTCAAGACGCTCGAGTACGATCCCGTCAGCGGCTACCACGTCTGCCCGGACTGCTTCGGCAAGCCGATCGCGAATCTTCCCGAGATCGAAATGGTCGCGCTTCCCTGCGTCTCGCTGATGACCGGTTTCGTCGACGGCGGTTTCGTGACGGAGGAGGAATTCCGCTCTGCGGCCGGAAACTCCACGCTCGATCCTCGCGCCCATACCGGCTACGACTTCGCGATGCGGCTGAACGCTCTCGCCCGGGCGGGGCTCGACACGGCTTCCGCCCTCGCCGGCATGATGTCTGCGCGCGACGCCGACGGCGCCTGGTGCGAATACTACCGCGACGGGAAGCAAAGCGGCTGCCCGTGTCGCCCGTGGGAAAGCGCGCTCAATTGCGAGGCGATGCTGAATACGCCCGGCGTGAAGCGGTGATTCGAGGGGGAGGGTGCGGATTGTGGATATTCGGTTTATCTGTCTGATTTGCGCTCTGTCCGTCGCGGCGCACGTCCGCGCGGGCGAGCTTGTGGTCGAAGCGGGCGGACTTTCTCCGCGCGAGGCGCTGGAGGCGATTCGTGCGGCCAAGGCGGCCGGAGACGTCTCGGCATGGACGGTCGTCGTGCGCAAGGGGCGGTACGTTCTCGACGGGACGCTCGTCTTCACTCCGGCCGATTCGGGTTCGCCCGATGCGCCGGTCGTCTGGCGCGGCGAGGACGGAGTGGTGATTTCGGGCGGTTCGCCGATCGACGGCTGGGAAGACACGGGCGAGGGATGGTGGCAGGCGCCGGCGCCGGTGTCCGGCGACGGCGCTCCGGTGTGGTTCGAGTCGCTCTACGTCGACGGGCGGCGCGAGACGCGCGCGCGAATTCCCGACGAGGGATTTCTGACGACCTCGAACGGCGTCAATTCGTGCGTCGCCGAAACCGGTGCGGACGGCGGGCGGCGTTACGTCGAATCGCTTCTGATCGCCGATGACGGCGCGGCGGAACTCGTCGCTTCGGTGCCGGACGACGATCTTTCTTCGGCGCAGTTGCTGATCCGCAACAAATGGGCTTTCGCGAGGCGGAACATCCGCTCGTACGACCGCGCGAACAAAACCGTCGTCACGTACGGTACGGCGCCTTGGCGGGAATGGATGCAATGGGACGGCGATTCGCTCTTCTGCATCGAAAACATCCGTTCCGGATTCGACCGCGAAGGCGAATGGCTCTACGACGCTGCGGCCGGCAAGATACTGTACCGTCCGCGCAAAGGCCAGGATATCCGCAACACCGAGATCGTGGCGCCGCTGTCGGGGCTGTCGGCGCTTTGCGCGATACGCGGAGACTGCCGGAAGGGCGAATTCGTCAGCGATCTACGTTTCGAAAATCTGGTTTTCGAATATTCGACGGCGACCGGAGGCGGCAGGGCGCCCACCGAATCGGACATGTACCAGGCCGCAGTGTTCTGCGACGGCGCGTGGACGGTCGAGGGCGCGACGCGTTGCGTCTGGGACCGCTGCACGATCAGGCACACCGACAACTATGCCATGAAGTTCGGCGACGGCGTGACCAGATGCGAAATAACCGGAACACTGATGGAAGACCTCGGCGCGGGCGGAATCTGGATGGGCGCCGGGCGAGGCTGCGTCGCCGAGGGCGAGACGCTCTCGCGCCGCATCATAACCACTCCGGCGAAGGAATGGACCGCCTTCAACACCATTTCCAACTGCGTCATAAGGCACGGCGGACTTTTCAATCCCGAGGGCACGGGCATAGCGCTTTCGCACTGCGCGGATACCACCGTGACCAAGTGCGACATCTACGATTTCTTCTATTCCGGCGTCTCGGTGGGCTGGCCGTGGGGCTACCGCGGCTCGGTCGCCCAGCGCAACACCGTCTCTTTCAACCGCATCCACGACCTCGGCAAGCGCACGATGAGCGACATGGGCGGCGTCTATACGCTCGGCACGAGTTTCGGAACGTGCGTATCCAACAACGCAATCTGGAACGTCAAGGCGCACCGCTACGGCGGACTGGGGCTTTACAACGACGAAGGGTCCGAGGGCGTCGTGATGGAGAACAATCTCTGCTGGGACACCCATGACGGCGGCTACCACCAGCATTACGGGGTCGGCAACACAATCAGAAACAACATCTTCGCCCTGAACGGCAACGGGTGCGCAATCGAGACCTCGGTGCACCAGAGGGACGACATACCGTCGTCGGCGCATTTCGTCAACAACATCGTCTACATCGAGCACGGTTCGCTCGTCCACGAGGCGGTGCGCTGGACCGGCGGCGTCTGGGCACACAATCTCTGGTACAATCCCGGCGGCGGGGCGCAATTCATGCGGTGGAACGATGGACGCCTCGCCGATTACGCCTTCTTCGAGGCTTGCGGCAGGGAAATCGGCGGAATGTTCGCCGATCCGCTGTTTGTCGACGTCGCGGCGAGGGACTTCCGGCTGAAACCGGAATCTCCCGCGTTCGCGCTCGGCTTCAAACCCTTCGACCCGTCTTTGGCCGGTTCCGACTTGCTCGCCGAATGCGGGGAATAGATCGCTCTCCGGCCCCAACCCCGGAAAACATATGAGGGGTTTCGGGAAAACAGATGGGGGCAAGGGCGATTTTATATGAGGGCTTTGGCGATTTCATAGCAGGGCTTTCGT
>JAGDAE010000109.1 GCA_017959645.1 Kiritimatiellia bacterium | reverse complement strand
GGGGAGATCTGTGCGAAAGAAAAACTCGACGCCGACGACGATGCGCTGCTCGCGATCGCGCGAGGCGCTGACGGCGGCATGCGCGACGCGCTCTCTTCACTCGACCAGCTGGCCGCGTTCACCGGCGGCAAGATCGTCGAGGCGGACGCCTTGGGCGTGTTCGGGCTCGTTTCCCGTTCCGCGCTTGAAGGGCTGGCTGGAGCCATTCTCGACGGCGATTCCGCCGCGATCCTGAAGGCGATAGACGGTTTCGACTCGGCCGGAAAGGACATGCGGCGGCTCGCGGACGAATTGCTGAGGTATTTCCGCGATCTGCTGGTCGTGCAGACGCTCGGCGAGAAAACTCCGTCGGTGCAGGCGATTCCGGACCAGTTGAAAACGCTCTCCACCCAGGCGGCGAAAATCGACTCTTCCAGACTGTTCAGGATATGCGACCGGCTCGCGGACATGGAGGATAAGTTGCGGCACGTGCTGAGCCCGCGGACGTTGATCGAAATGACGCTTTTGCGTGCATCGAAGATTGCGACCGTCGCTACGGTGGAGGAAATAGTCCGCGCGATCAGAGCGCTCAAAACCTCGTCCGTCGCAAACGCGTCCGTCGAAACCGTCCGCGCGGTCGAACCGCCGAAACCGTCTGAGGAACCTCCTAAACCGTCTGAGGAACCGCCGAAGCTGACGGAGGACGCAAAAGCGGCGGTTCTGAACGACCAGACGATCAACGCTCTTCTCGGCGCGCTGCCGGGGTCCTCGATAGTAGGAATAACGGAAGGGAGGGTGAAATGAACATGGTTTTTGTCTGGCTGATAGCGGCGTCGGCCGTCGCAGTGGCCGGTCTGGTTTTGCTGATGAAGTGGGTGAATGGCGATTTTACCGGTTTCGGCGGGACCGGAGACACGGATTTCGGCGTCGGAAGTACGGACAGGACCGGCGTGGTGACGGCGAAAATTTCGCCTCCCCACGAGGGACGCGTCATGATCGGCGATTCCGAATGGACGGCGGTTTCGGATATTGAAATCGAAGCCGGTACCGAAGTCAAGGTAGTCTCACAAAATAATCTTACACTGCGCGTAGCCGCATTGTGAAATGGAGGTGGATACGATGAAAAAACCGGCGTTGATCGCTTGGCTGGTCTCTGCCTTTGCTGGCAGTCTTCTCGCAGATGCGCCTCAGATCGTCCTTGACGGGGTTCGCCAGCGCTACCCGTGGAACAACGATGTGGATATCGACTACACGGTAAGCGGTGTCGAAGAGCCGGCGAACGTATTCGTCAGGTTTAGGCTCAAAGAGAACGCTGAGGCCGAACCTGTCACGCTTACCGAGTTCGGCGATATCTCGACGCTCGCCGAAGCATCGAACGGGACCTACCGCGTCGTCTGGCGGGCGGACCGGGAAAGAAGCGGGCATTTCTTTTCCACCAATGCTGTTATGACCGCCGAGCTTGTTTATTCTCCGAACATGGAAGGTATGCCATACAACGTGTTCAAGGACTATATCGTCGTCGATCTGTCGGGCGGCGTTTCGGCCGAGACATTCCCGGTCTCGCACGTCACCATGACCGTCGACGCGGCGACCAACACATTCAACACGGCCGAATACAAGACGAACAAGCTCGTGTTGCGGCGGGTCGGGGCGTGCACGTTCCCGATGGGCGAGGAGACTCAGCCGTATTACGACACGACGCTCGCCCCCGAGACGCCTCACGAAGTGACGCTTACGAAGGATTTCTTCATCGGCATTTACGAAGTTACCCAGAAACAGTACGAGCTTGTCACCGGCGTGGCGGCTTCTTACGGAGATCGTCCTGTTGTCAACGTCTCGTGCTACAATATGCGCGGCGACGCGGGCGGAGTCTTGGAAAAGCCT
>JAGDAE010000002.1 GCA_017959645.1 Kiritimatiellia bacterium | reverse complement strand
GTCTTAAAGCAGTCTACACCGCTCCTCAACCGAACGCGGATAGTATACCATTTCTCTTCGCCGGAAATCAAGTGCGATTTTCGGGATTTTCGGAATGCGGATGCGGATGGGCGGGTGGTGTCAATGCGCATTCCCACCCCCCGTCAATGCGCATTGACCTCATACGGACACCAGCCGCCAAAAGCGCATCTGCACAGTGCCGCAATGGCACAGAAAAGTGCAGCCATGGACTTTCTCAAGTGGCTAGTTGCACTTAAAAACCGCCATTACGGAACAACTCCGGCTCGTCTCGGCCATCTGCATGGAAATAATCAGCGACGAGCGGGAAACATGAACGATCCATCTCAACGCAAAAAATTGGTGGGCGATACTGGACTCGGACCAGTGACCCCTACCGTGTGAAGGTAGTGCTCTAACCAACTGAGCTAATCGCCCTAAAAGAAAAACGGGTGGAATTATATCATATCGCACCTCCCCTTGCAAGGGGGTGCGGAGCTTTTTTTCACAGCACCGTGACCTCGACGGACGAGGCCCTTCCGTCTGCCGTCGAGCAGGAAATGAGATGCCGACCCTCGGCCATGTCGAAGGCGAACGGTTCGGAACCCGCCGACGATCCCTTTGGCTCTCCGTTGTCGAACCACCACAGCCGCGAGCCGTCAGGATTGCCCGCCACCAGGCAGACGATCTTCTGGCGGACGAAGCCTTCCACCGCCCGGAAAACCGTGTTCGGCGCGGGCTTCAGGATTTTCGGCTCCGTTTTCGCAACCGCCGACCGGCAGCTGCATTTGACGTCGGGGGATCTGCCGGCGATGGCGCGGCCGGTTTCGGTCTTTTCGCATCCGCATCCGGCCGGGAGGCCGGTCTTTGCGCATATCTCGCGCCTGAACACGCCGTCCGGCTCGTGGAACCATGGGCCGTCGTTGCGCGGATAGAGCAGGCGCGCGATCTTCCAGCAGCGCGGCGCGCAGGCTTTGGCGCCGACGAGCGATTCGTCGCCGAAGCCGCCCGATTTGCGTCCGCACCACACGCCGACGACGTATTCGGGATTCCACGCCACCGTCCATGCGTCGCGGAAGCCGGAACTGGTGCCGGTCTTCCACGCGAACCTCGGCGCCGCGACATCGGCGATGTGGCCGAGCGACGAGTAGCTGCGCTCGTCTCCAGAAAGCATGTCCGAGACCAGATACGACGCCTCCGCCGAAAATACGCGTACGCCGGCGCCACCCGCCCCGGCGCGGCAGACCGGCGGCAGATACACGCCGTTCCGCGCCAGCGCCGCATAAGCGGCGGCAAGCTCAAGCAGCGAAACTTCGGCGTTGCCGATCGCCAGGCCGAGTCCCAGCGTCTCGTCGCCGGACGGCATATGGCCGAAACCCGCCGATCTGAGCAGCGTCCCGAACCGCGAAACGCCGACCCTCTCGAGAAGGCGCACGAACGGAATATTCAGCGACAGCACAAGAGAATCCCGCACGGAGACGGACCCGCGGTACATGTTGTCAAAATTCGCCGGGCGGTATCCCTCGTACACGCACGGCGAGTCGTCGAGCCGCTCTTCGGGCGTGGCGAGACCCCGATCGAACGCAAGCGCGGCGAGGAACGGCTTCAGCGTGGAGCCGGCCGGCCGCGGAGCGAGAGCGGTATTGACCTGCCCGCCGTCTTCGCCGAAATAGTCGCCGCTGCATGCGAGCGCGGCGACAGAGCAGTCGCGGACGCGCAGAACGACGGCGGCTGCGGAATATCCGCCCTCCTGCCGCGCTTCGCCGACGACAGATTCGCAAAAGCCCTGGATGTCCGCATCGAGCGAAGTCGTGAAGTCGCCGCGCCCGCCGCCCAGCGACGACAGCGCCCAGTCGCAGAAATGCGGATGCCTGAACGGTCGCGCGGGGCGGCGCGACGCCGGGAATACCGACGCCGCGGCCAGCCGCTGGCCGTGCGTCGCATAGCCGAGCTTCTCCATGCGCGCCAGCACGTATTCGCGGCGCGCGGCCAGACGCTCCGGCGCGCGGTCGGGACGGTAGAACGACGGCGCCTGGATCATGCCGGCGAGACACGCCGCCTCTCCGAGCCCCAGATCTTTCGCGGACTTCCCGAACCACCCGTTCGCCGCCGCCTCGACGCCGACGAAATTCGACCCGAACGGCGCGCGATCGAGATATTGCGTAAGAATCCACAACTTGTCCTTTTCGCGCTCCATCTTCAGCGCCTTGACCGCCTCGACGCACTTCCAGCCAAGCGTCTTCGGATGCGGTTCGAGGAGCCGCGCCGTCTGCATCGTGATGGTCGACGCACCGGAAACTCGCCGTCCGGACGAAATATTCTGGAACGCCGCGCGCAGAACGCTGAGCGGCCGCACCCCGCAATGGGTCCAAAACTCGCCGTCCTCGGCGGCGACGACGGCTTTGACGATCCAGTCGCCGGGTTCGGCCTCGTAGCGGGGACGTCGATCGGAGCCGTCTTCGCCCGGCGCGACGCGCATGATGCGTCCGGACGAATCGCGCAGAACCGTTCCGCCGGCGTATTCGTCCGCGTCACCGGCCGACCACCCGACCGAAAGCCAGAGCGCCGCGAAGGCGGCCGGAAGCGCCGCCGCCATGGCCAGAAGCGGTATCGCGAGTTTCTTCTTCATGGCTTCACCCTTATGCGCTCCGATGCGGTGCGGGCATGGATCTCTGGCGCGTACATGGCCTCGACGCTTGCGCCCGGCAGAACGAAATCGCCGGCCGAAACCGCTCTTGCGGCGTAGCGGAAAACGGCGTTCGACGATCCGTCCGCCGATATCGAGACCGGTTTCGAAAAGACGATAATCCTGTCGTCTCGCATGTCGCTCCTCAAGACCCAGTCCGCGCCGCCGCCGGCCGGCCTGCCCGCTCCGCCTGCGAGCGCGGCGACGGCTTTGCGGTCGGGCTCGAAGCACGCAGGAAAAAGATCCTGCACCACGAGATCCTCGTACCGGAAATCGACGTCGGAGGAAAGCGAGATTTCCGCCACGAGCACATCGCCGCGCGAAATGCCGCCCATATCGGCATCGAGACCGTCGGCCGTCAGGAACCTGCGCGAAATGTTTATGAGATTGTGCACGGCGGCGGACTGGTCGGGAATGTGCATCGCCTTCATGGAGACGAAAACTTCGCCGTCCCCTTCGTTCTCGACGGCGATATCGCCGCCGCCGTCGATTTTAGCCGTCTCGCCCGGTTCCAGCATCCGCCGCGCGCCGTTTTCCGGCGACAACGCGACTGAGGATTTTCCGCCGGCGATTCCAGCCGCGCGGTAGTACGCCCCCAACGCCATGAGGGCGTGGGCGTTGTCGCAGGTGGTTCCCCAATGGAACCGTTCGCGGTCGCGCTTCTTCTGCAGATAGAGAACGAGCGGAGCGATGCGTTCGTCCTTCGAGTCGAGTTCGAGAAGCGCAACCAGGGCGAAAGCGGCCTCTTTGACGCTCGCCGGAGCCAGCGCCGCGCCGGAGACGAGTTCGCGGGCCCGTTTCGGGTCGCCGGTGCGCGCGAACGCCCTCGAAAGCCTCGCGCGTGAAAGCGGCGAGAGTTTCTCGCGCATGTCGTAGAGCGTGAACATCCGGTCGTTTTCGGGGCATCCCGCCAGCGCGAGCGTATGGCAGGCGTAGGCATCGACGTCCGTCGACCGGTCGAACGCCCATTCCGCGAGCAGCGCCCTGACGCGGGCCGACACCTTTGCGTCGACTTTGCGGCCGGCCGCTTCAGCCTCGACGAGGAAGTGCGCGGCGTACAGCGGAATCTCGCTGTCCAGCGACGGCTGACAGTCCACGTCAGGCCAAATCGAAAAACCTTTCCTGCCCAGCATCGACGATACTCTCGCCACGCCGGCGTCCACTATGTCGTCGAGTTCTTCCGCCTTGCTCGTCGAGGAGGAATCGAGAAGTTTCAAAAATCCCCCGCCGGAAATCAGCGGAAAGATCCGCGAGGTCGTCTGTTCTAGGCATCCGTAGGGATATTCGGCCAGATAGTCGAAGGCCGAGACCAGCTCGGCGACCGGCGATGAAAACACCGAGAACGAGCGGCGGGAAAGTTCCGGCATGGATGCGGAAGGGTTGCGCGAGAGCGTCTTCCCGCCGCGCCCGAGAACCGCGACCGACGCCGATTGCGTCCAGGCCGCCGCCGGGCGCACCGGAAGCTCGATCGTTTCGGAATGCGTTTCGCCGCAACCGCTCGCGCGAAAGACGATCTTGCCGATGCCCGCCGTCTTCAGCGCCGAAGCGTCGAAGAACAGAGTTTCGCATCCGTCGTTCACGATATCCACCCGGCCCGCCGCGAGACCGTCCATCCTCACCGCGCCCCCGGCGGAGATTTCGTATTCGACCTCGGCATCCTCTCCAGACCGGTTGAAGAGCGCGAGCGTCAGCCTGAATCTGTCGTCCGGCGCGGCGAAGCGCGGCGCGTCCGGCCGCATCAGCAGCTTTGGGCATACCGTTTGGCGTATCGCCGCGCACCCGGTTCCGCGCGACGAATACGCGAACGCGGTTATCCTGACTTCGCCAGCGAATTCCGGCAGTTTGAATTGCGCCGTGCCTTCGCCGTTTTCAAGCGGAATGTCGAGCATCCACGTTCCGAGCGGCTTGAAACGGCGCGACGGAACCGGGCTTACGCGGTTCATGAGCCCGGCCATGTCGTCGCCGCCGGTCTTCACCCCGCCGGCGTTCAGTCCGAGATCGCATACCGGAAACAGCCGGTTGTAGATGTCGTGGAAGCGGTGGTTCGCCCCGCGTTCGGACGCGAAAAAGCCGGCCGGATCGGGCACCCGTTCGGAAGTCAGAAGGTTTATCCCTTCGTCGACCACGGTGACGACCGCCCTTTCCCCGGCCGCGACCTCGCCGCGCGAAACGACCTTTACCTTGAGATCTCCGCCGCCCGAGTCCGAAAGATCCAGCCTCGCGCCGATTTCGACCGGCAGTTCGCTGTCGCGCGTGCGTATGCGCAGCGTCGCCGTCCCGTGCGCCCTGGCGGCCAGATGTCCGCCGCCCGCCTCCAGCGCCTGGACGACGCTTGCCGCCACGTCCACGTTCGGCGCCCACGCGCCGTCGAGCGGCTCCAGCTCGATGACGCTCGTGAGATTGGTGATCTCCAGCGTCTTCGTGTACAGCGTATTCTCGCGCATCACCTCGAACCTGGCGAAACCACGAAACGGCGATTTCACCGTCAATCGCGGAACATCGCCTTCGCGGTAGACGGCCTTGTCGGGAACGATCGCGACCGACGACGGGTTCTTGAGATCCAGACGCAGCTCGTCGTCGCCTCCCGCAGACACCCAGAACGGCGCGCAATGGGAAAGCCCGCGTTCGGCATCCTCGACGGTGAATTCGAAATCGCCGGTCCCGGAAAGCGGGATCTCGACCTCTCCTTCACCGTCCTCGCCTATCTCCACGCTTGCGGCGCACTCGACCGGGCGGCGGATGCGTTCGCTGGACCACGAATACGAACCGTTGCGGTTTTTGGAAAGGCTGTGGACGTATTCGATCTTCCACAGCGACGCTTTGAGCTTGCGCGCCTCTCTGTGCATGGCGCCGCCGGGCGAGACCTGCACGACTTTGAACTTCGCGCCGCCGGGCCTGCGTTCCACGCGTTCCGGCACGTCCGATCCCAGATAGTACGGGTATGCGTGCACCACGCGGCTCGCGCGGACGTATGCGGGACGGCCGCCGGTTTCGCAGACCGCCCCCTGGATAGTCACTCTGACCGCCGCCTTCGGCAGGCCCCATTCGATGCAATCGATCCCTGTCGAAAACCGCGCCTCGCCGTTGCCGTCGGTCGGGCGCGATGGCAGCTTGACGTATCTCTGCCCGATTCCCCTGCGATGATCGCCGAACCTGAAACCTTCCCGGCCGGGAGGCTCGAACCCGGCGTCTGCGAACGAGACGAGGCTTTCGGCCGCGAGGTTCCTGGCGGCGCCGCCGAACAGATTTTCGGCCGCCACCTTGTAGACGATATCCGTGACGCATGCGCCGTCTTCCGGCAGATCTTCGAGCGAGACCCTGATCTGCGGCGGCGCGAACTCTTCGATCTCGATGCGGCGGCTCCCGAGTTCTTTCCCGTCCTTCCCCGGCGTCGAAACCCCTACCGTCCACGTCCCTGAAGGCAGACCGTCCGGAGCGAAGAAGCCGTCGTGCGCGACCGCGCCGAACCGGTCGCACACCGCATTGGCTTCGGCGACCCTCCGCCCGTCCGCGCCCTTGAGATACAGCGTCACGGGGAAAGGTTCCGGCGCGTTGCCGGTTCCGTCGCGCAGGATTGCATGGACCATGATCTTCTCGCCGTGCCGGTAGATTCCGCGGTCGGTCCACACGAACGCCGCGCACTCTCCCGCCTTGAGATAGTCCGGCCGTCTCGACCCCTTCTCGTCGAGCGCCGTCGAATTGCCGAGCGCCATGAACGCGACATCAGTGCCGCCGGCGTCGCGCGCGATCAGCGCAAACGGCTCGTAGCGCCCGTCGGCGATCTCAAGCGTCGCTTCTCCGTTCACGCCCGTCTCGCCGGCGGCGAGCGGAACGCGGCTCGAAGAATAAAGTTCGAGCTTCGCGCCTTCGACCGGCCTGCCGGTCGTCAGAGAAACGACCCAGACGCGGACGCTTTTCGCGTCGCAACGTACCGAAAGCCCGAGATCGGTCATGCACACGAGCCGGAAATCCGCATGGCCGCTCTCGCGCTCGCCGCAGCGGGCGGCGTCGTCGACGGAAACGAGATACGTGCCGTTCGAGACGATACCGCTTTCGAACCTCGGCGAAATCGCGATTCTGGTCCGCTCGTTGGGCGGACACGGGACGGTTTCCGTCCAGCGAACCGGCGCGGACGAAATCTCCACCGTATCTTCGCCATCCGCCGACATAAGCCAGCCGTATTTCCGTTCGTCGCGCGCCAGCAGCTGCACGATATTCTCGGGGGGGACGTATCTTGCGAAACAGGCGAGGTTGGAGATGTTCACGGTTTCCACCGCGAGCGTCTTTTCACCGACCGGCGGCAGGTAGCGCCCGGAATCGGCGAACCGCGCCGCCGGGATTTCGTCCGGACGCATGAACGTGCGCCTGAAATCCTGCTTGAGTTCGCATCCGTCCGCGAACGGCATTTCGCGCTTTACCACCATAGTGTACTGCGTGCGGTAGCGGAAATCCGGACTCGCCAGCCTCACCGTCCAGTTGGTCACGCCCCACCACCGGCATTGGCGACATTCCACGCTGATTTCCTCGACCTTGGGGCTTATCCATACATAGCGCAGAACGTCCCCGGCCTCCGGCTGGCGGTCGAAGCGCATCTCGATCGCGCTTCCGTCGAACTGGAAATCCGTGATGTGCGCGGACGGCTTTTCCTTGTCCGGTCCCTTTTCGGTTTTCGTCTCCGGTTTCGCCTCCGGCTTTTGCTCCTTCTGCGCATTTTCCACCGCATGGCGCTCCAGCGCGCGCATGCGATTCCAAAACGCCACGGACGCGACCGTGGAGACGAGCGCGAGCGCGGACGTGGAGGCCAGCAGCAAGACATATACCGTTTTTTTCATGCCGATTCCCATGTTTTTCCTTTCCTTTTCGTCCCTTGCTCGCAGGAAAAACGCTTTTCTTACGCCAGCAGCGAAAAAACTTTGCTATAATATCGCGCATGGGGACAGTTCCGCAAACTTCGGTCACGCTTCTCGACGAAATCTCGAGCAGCGCCAGCAGCTGGCGCTGGGCGCAGTTTTTCCGCATGTACGAGGAGCCGATGAGGGGATTTTTGCGTAGCCGCTTTCCGTCAGTCGACCCCGAAGACGCCATCCAGGAAACCATGGTCGCGCTCATGCGCGCGCTGCCGGACTACCGGTACGCGCCAGACGAGAAAGGCCGCTTCCGCTGCTATCTGATGGGCATTCTCGCCCACAAGGCGCAAACCCTGCTGCGCAAAGATGCGCGACAGGCGAAACTGCGCGACGGGCTGAGGGACGAAAGCGGCAACGGGCTTCGCATGGGCGCGGCGGCCGGGCCGGACAATGCGTGCGGATACAGTCCGGTGCGCTCGCCGGAGGAATACGGTCCCGACTGCGGCGACGGCGACTGGAGAACGGTTGTGATGGAGGCGGCGATCGGACAGCTGATGGCGGACGAACGCATACAGCCGGCGACCAAAGAGGTGTTCCGCCACGTCGCGTTGATGCATGAAGCGCCGGAAGCCGTGGCAAAAGCGTTCGGAATTTCCCGCAACAACGTCGATCAGATCAAAAACCGCATGATCGAGCGTCTCTCCGCCATGGTCGAATCGATGACCGCGGCCGAAAGCCCTCAGACCGGTCCGTGACCGGACGGCATGTTCTCGCCGAGCTGCGCAAGTTCGGGGTCGGCCGATTCGAAACCCTGCGTCCAGCCGTTGCAGAAACCGAGTTTCTCCGCCGCCTCGACGACCGAGGCGTATTCGTCTTCGCTGACGCAGCGGTCGAACGGAGGCGTCTCCAGCGCCTTGTACGCCGGCGTGTACTGGCTCATTATCGAAACGGCCACTTCGTTGGAAAGTTCGCCCGCCAGCCACGAGAGATTCTCGATCGCCTCGCCGGCCAGTCCCGGCAAGACGAGGATGCGGCAGATCAGCTTCTTGTTGCGCCACGCCCATCTCGCGGCTTCGCGCGCCGCCTTGACGTATCCGGCCGCCCCGCTCGCGGCCATGGCGGTCTTGTCGCGCGAATAGCGAAGATCGAACAGCGCCCAGTCGCAGAGCGTCGAATATTCCTCGAGCGTCTCCACGCGCTCGTAGCCGGACGAATTCCACACGAACGGCAGCCGCACGCCTTCGTCGAAAAGCGGCTTCGCCGCCTCGAGTATCTGAGGCAGATACGGGGTCGGCGAGACCAGATTCCAGTTTTCGCAGCGGTCTTCGACGGCGAGAGTGCGCAATATCCGCGTCAGCTCCGCGACCGTCTTGTCCTCGCCCGCGCCGCGCCAGCTCCACGGCGAATTCTGGCAGTAGAGGCATTTCATCGTGCAGCGCGAGAAAAAGACGCAACCCGAGCCGCCCTTCCCCGTCAGCGGCGGCTCTTCGCCGAAATGCGGACCCCACCTGAACACCCTCGGCGCGTCGCCGGCGCCGCAGTAGCCGGGCCGGCTGCCGCACATGCGGGGACACAGCGTGCAGTCGGCCATCGTTATCTCACGCGCACCGAGAAGGAGCTTTTCGCGGCATAGCGCAGCCCGAAGCCGGCGACGCGCTCTTCGTCGCCCCAGTCGCCGAGAAGCGCGATGTCGGCGATGTCGCCGCCGTCGGCCGTGTCGATCGTCGCCGACCCGTTTGCGTCCGTGAGCGTCTTGAGTCCGTCGCCGGTGGCGATGGCGAAGCCGATCTTGCCGGCGGCGCGGTTGTAGCGTATCTTCAGGGCATAGCTTTCGCCCGGCTCCGGCTCGACGTCGGCGTTCTCGAGCGCGATCCATCCGTCCGCCCCCTTCGCGTACCACGAGCCGTCGGCGGCGGTGAAGCCGGCGATCATCTCCCCCGCGTCGGGCAGGTCGGCCAGCCGCTGGCGGCCGAACACGGTGAATCTGGCGTCTACGACCACGTCGTCCGCCGGCTGCCGGCGCGCCGGAGTGTAGACGTGCAGCATGTTGCCCTCGCCGTCTTCGAGCACGCCGACCGACCATGCCCCGTCCCCGGCGTTGACGCTGTCGAACCATTCGGCGACGTCGGCGACGTAGGTCTGGCCGCTCTCGCCGATGGTGAAATCGAGTTCGCCGCCGCCGGTCCGGCGCGCGCCGACGGTGTATTCGAGAAACGATCCCGGGTCTGCGCGTACGCGCACCGCCGCCTTGCCGTCCGCCCCGGCCGGCGCGGAAAAGGTCCCGTCAGGAGTCTCGACGACAAACTCGATCTCTCCCGCCTCGACGCCGTTTATCCCGGCCAGCGCCGTCACGTCGAGGATGAACGCGACGCTGGAATATTCCGTCCCCACCCTGGTCACGAGATCGACCGGCAGATTCGCGCACACGAACGCGCCGTCGGCCGCGCGCAGCGACAGCGCGTCGCCGCCCGCGAAAGGCGCGTTGCCGACGATCACCTCGTCGCTCAGCGAATCCGCCCTGGCCGCCACGTACGCCTTGCGGTCGGCGACGACGGTCAGCGTGTCGCCCGCGTCGACGACCGTTCCCGGCGGCAGCCGCCACTCGACCGCGCCCGAGAGCCGCCAGCCGCTCATGTCCACCGCCTCGCCGTTGCCGTTTCTTATCGTCGCCGCCCCCGCCGAACCGTCGACGCTTTCGATCGAAATGCTGCGGCGGAGGACGCCGACCGGCGACTGCGCGAGCGGGATGCCGGCGTTGAACTCCGTTCCGTAGCCGATCGCCTTCATGGCGTTCGTCACCGAATGGGTCTCGTAAAGATGGATGCGGCGCGGGACGATGTAGTTCTCCCAGAGATCGTCGAGTCCCTCCGCCTGGGTAAGCGGCCGGTCCCAGCAGTAGATGTAGGTCTTCGTCCAGTCGGAGTATTGGTCGCCGTCGGGATTGTTCCGCCACTTCGCGAAATCGAGCGCGATGTCGCTCTGGGCGGCATTGGTGAACGCCACCACGTCCTGCCAGACCGGCGTCTCCTCTTTCGGCGTTCCCGGCTCTTTTAGATATTCGTCCATCAGCGTCCGCAGACGGCGCAGATACATGTTGCGGAACTTCGGATGGCGGTAAATCGTCTCTATGGCGTTGTTGCCGGCGGCGGCGTTGCCGTAGTAGTCGTGCGAAACGACGGTGGTTCCGCCGTAGAGCGGATGCGACTTGTGGGAATCGCGGTCGGCGTGGGCGCCGTCGCGCGCGCCGCCGTAGGCCGACCAGTAGACGTGGCCCCAGCTCTGGTTCATGTCGTAGCCTAGCGGAATCCACGTCCCCGTTCCCTCCAGATCGCCGTAGATGGAGATGTTCGACCATACATCGTCGGTCTCGTGGGTGATCCTGGCCGAGGCGAGATAGTTGATCCACGCCGGAAGATCCATTTCGCGAACCACCACCCCGGGCCCGAAATTCGCGTCGACGATATCCTGCGCGAACGCCCTGAGCGGAGCGTAGGCGGCGGCGCTGGTCTCGTCGCCGTCGTCGGGCGTCTTCTTTTCGATAACGACTCCGCCCGAAAGATCGGGGGTTATGCGGCCGACGTTCTTGTATCCCCACCCGAGCGGATCGAACCCGTACCAGTCCTCGATCATCTCGTCGGTGAAGCGGTTGGAATGGGTAGCCACCTGCCAGAACTCGCCGTTGAGGTTGAGCCGCACCGGATAGCCGAACGGCGCGTACGCGCCGGAGCGGTTGTGGAAGAATGTCAGCGCCAGCGACTGGCGCAGGTTGGTCGGGTCGGTGAATTCGGCCACGAAGCTCGTCTTCCTGACCTCAATCTCTTCGCCGGTGAACTGGTTGACGCAGACGAGCGGATTGCACTTCGCGAACCTGAGCCCGTGGGACTTCTTCCAGAAGAGGGCGGACGTGTTGCCGCGCAGATCGATCCTCACATTGTCGTAGTATTTGCCGGTCTGCGAATCGAACACGTTGACGCGGGCGTTGTAGGGCACTTTCGACAGATCCTGCGCGTCGGCGTCGACGTCCATCTGCGCCAGCGATTCGCCGGCGGCGAAGAGGTGGAACGTCTGCAGAGAGCTGGCGAGCGCACCCGGCTCGACGATCGTGCCGTACCATTCGTAGCCATCGTCGGGGTTGCAGAAGCTCGGGCTTCTCCACTGCGCGCCGTCGGCGGTGCGGATGTTCGCCGCGAACCTTACCAGCCTGCCGCGCGCCGGCAGGTCGGCGGCGGGAATCGTCCCCTTCCATATCGTGCCCGCCGATTTGTCGGCCTCGGCCGAAGCCGCCATCGCGACGCGTTTCGCCGCGCCCCAGTCGCATGAATACACGAGGTCGACCGCGACGATCGCGTCCCCCTCTTTCGCCGTCTTCATGACGACCGGGTTTATCGCGAAGCTCACCTCGTAGTCCTCGCCCGGAACCGCTAGCGGATACGGGTCGAGATCGCTGAGCGAATGCTTTACCCCGTACAGCGGCGAGACGTTCGGACCGTAATCGACCGCGCCGGCGAGATTCTCCGCCTCTCCCGGCGTCGGGTTCGGCACGAGCAGCCTGACGTTCCTGTCCGCGTATTCGAGCGGCACGACCGACCAGCCGTCTTTGATGTCGACCGGAACGACCAGCTCGTCGACGAGCGTCTTCGAATCGGTTCCGCGATACAGCTGCAGATAGGGGAATTTCTTCGGGTTCACCTTGGCCGGATACACCATCACGCCGTCGCCGTACACCTTCACCGTCCCGTCCCCGCCGAGATCCTCGCAGTTGTCGTACTCCTCGCTCGTGTAGACCAGAACGCGCTCGCCGGGGCGGACGGTGCGCGGCTTGAGGTTCAGCTTGGCCTTGCCCGCCTTCGCCTCCTTTCCGCGGTTTTTCCTCACTATCTCGTAGTCGGCCAGATCGACGTCGCTTTCGCCGCGGTTGACAAGCTCAATCCACCCCGAAACTTTCCCGTTCGGATCGGTCCCGTCCGGCCTCGGGCAGACCTCGCAGATGCGCAGATCTCCCGTCGCGACCGGCGCGTCGGTTTCGTCGGCGAGAAACTGCGAGGGGTCGAGCGCCTGCGCGAGCACGCGCACAGATTCGATCTCCCCCGCGAACGGCGCGGACGGATTCGCCGATTGCGCGCGGGTTCCGACATAAAGTTCCTGCGAGCCCATGAACACCGTCTTCGACACGTCCCACGGCAAGGCGGCGACGGCGTATCCGTCGATGTACAGCGCCCCGGCCGTCGCGGTGTCCTGGTCGGGATCGAGCACGAGCGCGATATGGTGCCATCTGCCGTTGGCGTTGTATGCGGCCGACACTTTCTCGCCGTCCCAGTTGCCGGGGTACGAAAATTCGGCGTGGATGCGGCCGGAATCGTAGTAGATTCTGAAGCATCCTCCGAGATACGGACACACCCCCGTCTCGAGAATGTTCGCCTGGCCGGGATTGTCGCCCGCCGCGAACCTCACTCTGCACTCGGCCGTCATCGTCGACGTGTCGAGCGTCACCCGTTCCGCGTTCGCGGCCGCGCAAATCACGGCCGAAACCGCCGACGCCAAAAATCTCTTCATCGCAATCTCCCCTTGCGGAAAGCCAAACTCAGCGCAGTATCAGCACGAACGGCGAATATCCCTTCGTGCGCGTGCGCACGAACTGCGACGGCGCGAGCGCGCGGTTGTAGACCCTTACATCGTCGATCTGGCCGGTGAAGTTCGTTCCGATATGGAATGTCGGGTTCGACAGCGCGAAACCATGATAGCGCGTACCATCAAACCTCCAGTCCATATCCCCGAGCTTCTCGTAATCGACATAGAGCGAAGCGACCTTATGCGTCGTTTCGTTCATGTCGAGCACGATGGCGATATGATGCCATTTGCCGTCCGCCTCAAACGGAACCGACCAATAACTGACGTCGTAATTCGTTTCGTAGCACATCGAAATGCCGAGTACGGCATTCGGTTCATCGTAGTAGACAAGAAATGTCGACGGTTCATATCCGCCGTAGTCGCCCGTTCCGAAAAGAACAACGGTCTTGCCGGCATTGTCCGATGCCGAGAACCTTGCCCAACCCTCGATCGTCGCCTGCGTTACCGATGGTGTCGATACATTGCCGAAGTTGATTCGCCCGTACTGCCAGTCCGACGGGCGGACATTGCTGAGCGTACCGTCAAAACAGGCCGCGCCGTTCGCAAACGTGACGCCATCGACAATAAGTGAATAACCGCCCGTCTCATCGTTGAAATAAAGCGAACCGCCGCCACCCGATGATGCGACCGGCTCCCCGTCAAAACTCCAATACGCCTTGATCTTCGCCGCCTCACGCGTCGCGATGTTGCAGACCGTCGACAGCGTCTCGTCGTAGACATCATTCCTGATCATAACCGTAATCGCATAGACGGACGACTCAGTAAGCCCCGACACACTGAACGGATAGATCCCGCTCTCGGTTCCGCCCTCGACGATTGTGTTGGTATGAACCGATTCGCCAGCGGTCCAGACCGCCCACATATCGAATCGAGACGCCCCGTCACCGATCGTATCGACAGTGACCGAGAACTCCGCGTTGTCTTCGCCAACGGCCGTGGCCTCGACCTTGGATATCCCGGGTTGCGGATAAGTGGCGCCCTCACTCGGTGTGCGGGCGACAAACGCAATCGGATCAAGTGCACCGGCAGTCAACCGCACATCGTCGATTTCACCGACGAATTTGAGCGCGTTATTGGCCCTGTTGCCGACGTAAACCGCCTGACTGTAGAAATTGATCCATCCGTGCGCCCATCCGTAATCCGACCATGGTATCTGTCCGGAACGCCTGCCGTCGATATAGATGTCGGCGCAGGAATCATGAGCGGTCAACGTGGCATCGGGATTGACCACCATCGCAATATGATGCCACTCCCCGTCAGGAACGAAATCGACTGCGGTCGTGCTGTAGTTTCCACTGCCGGCGGGATGCTGATGCGATACGAGAGCATACAGTTTATTGGCTTCGTAATAAAGATAAAACGATCCCGGCGTACTGTAGGCCGACACACTGGACTCGAGCAGGATGACGCCCGAAGGATTGTCCGCCGCTGAAAACTTCACCCAGAGCTCAACCGTAAGATGATGGAAATTTTCGGTCTGGAAGTCAACCGCGCCACCGATCAAATGATCAACCGCACTTGCGGTACTGATGATTTCCTGACCGCCGTTCATTCGAAGCGCACCATCCCTCAGATTCGCGCTCTTGATGACGAGCGTGTTGCCGTTGCCGGATTCATCGTTCAGCCGAAGCGCACCATCATCGCCCTTCACCGCACTTTCCTCATCAAACTTCCAATAAGCGATCGTGCGCGTAGGTTCGGCTGTCTGAACCGAGAATGATCTGGTGATAACATCGGGAACGATGTCATTCACGATCTGAATGGTGAAATTGCAAACGGTACTCGGCGGAAGGCCCTCCACTGTATAATTGATCGTATCGGGATTATCAAGCGTCGCGATTTTATTCGTGCTGACCGACTCGCCGACCGTCTGCACCAGCAGGACATCGCAACCTGTCGCCCCGTCGCCAAGTGCAATCACCGGGACAGCTATCGAAATGGAATTCGTCGTCACACCTGTCACCGATGGCTGCCCGAGCGTTGGACGCGGGTTGATCGGCAATGCCCCGCTCGAACGCATCACGAATTCGGATGGATCGAGGCAACCCGACGAAATGCGCACATCATCAAGTTTCCCCGCCATCGGCATGACTTTCCCCGAACGAAGACCAAGAAACAGTTTGTAGCTCGGCCAGTCAATATCCGTCGAAGTGAACACCGTCACTCCGCCCCCGCCTTGAAAGACGTTCTCGCCGTCGATGTAGAGCGTATTGCACGATATATCACCGACGGACGGATGAAAGACGACGGCAATGTGGTGCCATTCACCATCTCCGACAAGATCGTCATTCCCTTCGCAGGTCTGCATGTAATTGGATGTCCGCCAAGTCGACTGCACCTTATTGCCGATCTCGCCGTAATCCAGATAAAAACCATATTCATAGTTGTTGCAGTTCGGGGAATACTCGAAGAACATGAACGCCCCCGGCATTTCACTTTTGCTGAACTGCGCCCAGCATTCGATCGTCATATCCGATCCTGGGATCACCAGCGAATCAATCGTCTCGAAGAATGTCTGCTGCCCGTCAAGTACGATGCAGTTCTCCTCCACAGAAGCAGTAACATGATCACCATCCGCCGTAAGATCATATCCGTTCCCCGAGACGTCCTTGAGTCCGTTCGCACCGAACGGCCAGTATGCTATGGTTTCTGCGCCG
Organism: Kiritimatiellia bacterium; assembly: GCA_017959645.1. Lineage (GTDB taxonomy): Bacteria > Verrucomicrobiota > Kiritimatiellia > RFP12 > UBA1067 > UBA1067. The sequence goes on along the minus strand of JAGDAE010000002.1, from coordinate 149 downwards.
GCGGCCAAAGCCAACATCATTGCGGCAAACGACACGGACAGTTTCTTCATGCGACTCCTTTCATGGACTCCTGTTTGGAATTTATGTAGATATTGTACGCTTTTTCCCCTCCGCTGTCAACTGCGGACGCAGGAATCGGAATACGGCGC
>JAGDAE010000108.1 GCA_017959645.1 Kiritimatiellia bacterium | reverse complement strand
TCCGGAATCACCGGAATTCTTTCCGCCCGCTACAACGGAACGCCGGTGACTACCATCGTGCTCGACAACCGCATAACCGCGATGACCGGACATCAGGACAACCCCGGCTCCGGCAAGACCCTCGCCGGTGACGACGCTCCGGTTACCGAGATCGGCGCGATTGCGAAAGCGTGCGGATACTCCAAGGTGGTCAAAGTCCATGCCGACGATCTTGCGGGACTCGAGAAGGTTTTGAAGGACGCGATGGACGGCGACGAGCCGGCGCTGGTGATAGCGCACGCTCCGTGCAGAATCGCCGCCAAGCTCACGAAAGAGGGGCTTTGCGAAGTCGACGAAGCGAAGTGCAAGGCGTGCGGAGCGTGCTTCAGGCTCGGATGCCCGGCGATGACGCGCGGCAAAGAGGTCCGCAAAGGCGCCTGGCAGATGAAGATCGATCCCAACCAGTGCGCCGGCTGCAGTCAGTGCTCGCAGGTGTGCAAGTTCGGTGCGATAAAGCGCATCCGGTGATGGACAGGGTCGTTCTCAGGCCCGGACGCGAACGTAGCGTATTGAAGCGCCATCCGTGGATTTTTTCCGGCGCGATCGACACGGTGAAATCGTCGTCCGCAGAGGGTCCGGTCGAGGTGTTCTCCGCCGCCGGCGAGCGGCTCGGCGCGGGGTATCTCTCGCCTGCGTCGCAGATACGCGTGCGCATGGTTCCCGAAGATACGATCGAAAACCTCGTCGCTTCTGCGGTCGGTCGGCGCGCCTCGTTTTTCGCCGACGGCTATACGACTGCGGTGAGGCTCGTGAATGCGGAATCGGACGGGCTTCCGGGCGTCGTCGCCGACTGCTACTGCGGCTTCGTCGTCTGCCAGTTCACTTCGGCCTTCGCCGAACGGCACAAGGATGAAATCGCCGCGGCGCTGATGAAGTACGATCCATTCTGCCTAGGCGTGTCCGAGCGCCGCGACTGCGACGCGCGCGAGAAGGAGGGGCTGGCGACCGGACCGGCGTTTTCGGTTCTACTGGGCGAAGAGCCGCCTGATGCCATCGAGATCTGCGAAGGACAGGTCAAGTTTCTCGTGGACGTGCGCTCGGGACACAAAACCGGCTTCTATCTCGACCAGCGCGACGCCAGGGCGCTCGTAGGTCCATTCGCGAACGGACGCGAAGTTCTCAACTGTTTTTCCTATACGGGCGGATTCGGACTCTTCGCCCGCGCCTGCGGGGCTTCGAAAGTCGTGCAGGTGGACGCTTCGGCCGGCGCGCTCGCGCTCGCGAAGCGCAACGAGGCGTTGGTGCACATGTGCGGAACCGAGATGGAATACGTCGAAGCGGACGTTTTCAGGTTTTTGCGCGAATGTCGCGACAGAGGGCGGAGTTTCGACATGATCGTGCTCGATCCGCCAAAGTTCGCGGCGTCGAAATCGCAGGTGATGCGCGCGGCGCGGGGTTACAAAGACATCAATCTGCTGGCGATGAAGTTGCTGCGTAAGGACGGAATTCTCGCGACTTTTTCCTGCTCCGGCGCGATCGGCGCGGAGCTTTTCGGAAAAATCGTCGCCGAAGCCGCCGAAGACGCCGGACGCGATTTCCAGATCGTGGCGCATACCCGTGCCGGACATGATCATCCCGTCATGCTGTCTTTCCCCGAAGGCGAGTACCTCAAAGGACTCGTGCTTCGCGCAGTCTGACGACTTCGAATACGTCTGAAAACATTTGAGGTTTTTCGGGAAATAATAGGGGGTTTTGGTGAATTCCTCCGAGGCTTCTCCGGGGGTTGTAGGGGTGCCGAATTCCGTGGGGCGGATGAAAAACTCCGTGCGGCAGACCTTGAATTCCCATGCGGCGGGGTATGCGGCCGATTTCACACGAGAACGATTCGTTCACACCGATTCAAGACCCTATAATGGCTGTTTTCGAGTGGATGGGTGGACTTTTCAAAGTGCATGGGAGCGCTTTTCTGCGCCATTGCGGCACTGCTCATGCACGCTTTTGGCGGCTGGCGTCCGTATGAGGTCAATGCGCATTGAGGGGGTATGTCAATGCGCATTGACATGGGGTAGGCATGCGGATGGAGAATATTTCGGCATCGGCGAAATCAAGAGGCTGCCGGGCGTGCGTTGACGTGGGCGAAACTGAAAAATCCGGGCGGGGCGACTTTGGAACGGACACAGGTTGCCGAAAATTTGGTATAATACGCAGGCGAAAGGCAAAGCCAAATGGCATCGAACGAGAATCAGATTGTCGTCTATCAGCCGAACGAAGGCGGCGGTGTGATATAATATGCGTATAGTAAAGTCGAGAGACAGGAAAGCAGTTGTCAAGACGGACGCTGCGTTTTATTCGCGGCTCGTGCATCGGAACGAAATCGCAGAGAACGACTTCAACCTCTCGGTCTCGACCTATGTTGAGCAGAAGGCCACGCGCGAGAAGATCGACATTGCGAAGCTCAAGGCCGAACTTGGGGAGATCGTCGCGAGGGAGACGGCGTTACGGGCCGAAATCGACAAGATTGCAACGGGGCTGAACAATGGTTGATGTGAGTGAGATGGCGCGTTTCACGCCTGATGGAAAGACGCTACGGCTTGTGATGGAAATCGCCGCCGCGCTAGAGCGCTACAAGATTGTCATGGAGGGGCCGGAGGGCGTGCGGCTCAGAAAGCTCAACCACATACGCACGATTCGCGGAACGACGGCCATCGAAGGCAACACGCTGACGGAGGAGCAGGTGACGGCTGTCATCGCAGGAAAGCGGGTGGCCGGCACAAAGCGCGAGATAGACGAGGTGAAGGGTGCGCACGCGGCCTATTCGAAAGTTGCGGAATTCGACCCGCTGTCGGCTCGGGCGCTTCTCAAAGCCCATGCGCTGATGGCGGAGAATCTTGTCGAAAGTCCCGGGCAGTGGCGCAAGTGCAATGTCGGCGTATTCAACGCCAGCGGCGAGGCGATGCACCACGCGCCGCCGTGGGACCATGTGCCGTTTCTGATGGAGGATCTGTTCGCCTGGCTGAAGCGATCAAAGGACGTGCCGCTGGTGAAGAGTTGCATTTTCCATTTCGTCTTCGAGACGATCCATCCGTTCTCCGACGGGAATGGGCGTATGGGGCGGCTCTGGCAGACGGCCATTCTCGGCAGGTGGAACCGGCTCTTCTACGCCCTGCCGATAGAGAACATGGTGATGTGCCACCAGCGAAGGTATTACCAGACGCTCAATGCCGCCCAGGCGACGGGCGACGCGCGAGGTTTCGTCGATTTCATGCTCGATATGATCCTTCGCACGCTGAAGGCGAAAGGCGAGATAGAAGGTGGTAAGAAAAAGGTGGTAAGAAAAGGTGGTAAGAAAACAGCCGACAGGATCGTTGAGATGATCCGCAGCAATCCGAAGGTTACCTTTGCGGAAATGGTTTCTGCGCTCGGTATTTCCCGCAGCGCGATCCAGAAGCATATCGCGCATCTCAAGGCCGCGCAGCTCATCCGGCGCATAGGCCCCGACAAGGGCGGCGAGTGGAAAGTGGCGGATATGCCATTCCCTTAAATGCGCCAGCCCCGGAAAGTATATGAGGGTTTTCGGGAAATCATAAGGGGGTAAGGGCGATTTTATATGGGCGCTTGCGCGATTTCATAGGGCGCTTTCCCGGTTTTATATAAGGGCTTTTTGAGGTTTGCAAAGGGAGGTATTCCGCGAATATTATAATTAGGTCTAAATGTAATATTCAGCATGTCAAAATCGCCAAAATCAACATGATTGCCGGTAAAATGGCAAGTTCATGTTCGCGAATGTTGCTGACCTAAATGTAATATTCGCGAATGGTCGGGCGATGAAAAG
>JAGDAE010000107.1 GCA_017959645.1 Kiritimatiellia bacterium | reverse complement strand
GATCTGGAGGTCGATGATCTTCTCGACTTCCTCGTGGGCGCGCTTGAGCGCGGCGACGAAGTCCTCGTCGCTGATCTCGGCCGCCGAGCCCTCCATCATCAGGAACTTGCCGCGCAGGCCGGCGTAGAGAAGATCGATGTCGCTCTTCGCCTTCTGCTCGTGGGTCGGGTTGATTATCCACTCGCCGTCGATGCGGCCTATGCGCACGCACCCGATCGGACCCATGAACGGAATCTCGCTGATGTGCAGCGCCGCCGACGAAGCGTTGACGGCGAGGAAGTCTGCCTCGCGGGTGCCGTCGGACTGGATCAGCGTCGAGTTAACCTGCACGTCGTTGTAGTATCCGTCGGGGAACAGCGGACGTATCGGACGGTCGCACATGCGCGCGGTCAGTATCTCCTTCGACGTCGGACGCGCCTCGCGCTTGAAGAAGCCGCCCGGGAATTTGCCGGCCGCGTAGAACTTTTCGCGATATTCGCACTGCAACGGGAAGAAGTCGATTCCCTCCCTCGGAGTGTCGGTATTCGTCACCGCCGTGAAGACGGTCGTGTCGCCGTACGAGACGGTGACTGCTCCTGCCGCCTGCTGCGCCAGAAGCCCGGTCTCGATCACGAGCGGAACGCCCGCGATGTCGACCTGGAATTTCTTCGTACCTTCCATGTCTTTTCTTTTTCTCTTTTTCTTCTGTTAAGCCGTTCCGCGAATCAGCGGCGGATGCCGAGCTTCTTGATCAGCTCGCGGTAGGACGCCTCGTTCTCGCGCTTGAGATAGTCGAGCAGGCTGCGGCGGTTCTGGACCTTGCGCAGCAGTCCGTAGCGCGAGCTGTGGTCTTTCTTGTTCGCCTTGAGGTGGGCGGTGAGCGCCTCGATTTCCTTCGTGAGAATGGCGATCTGAACCTCGCTGGACCCGGTATCGCGCTCATGACGCTGGAATTCGCTCTTGATTGCCGCCTTGTCGATTTTCATTTTATTGTTCTTTCTGAATGCATTCCGCGAACCGGGAAGCTATTGCGGGGCCCGTGAAACGGACGCCCGCGACAGGGATAACCTCCTGAGACAGTCGCAGGACGGCGCATAATATATCAAAAACGCCGCCGTCCGCGCAAGGGGGAATTTGGAAAATCTTTTATTCGCCGAGTTCCGGATGCCAGGCGCACGCGACGATGTTTTTCCAGCGCACGGCCGTCGGCGCGCCGTCGAAAACCGAGAGAATCTCGGCATCCGGCGGCACGGCGGTGATGGCCGGCGCGCGGATGAACGTCATCGTCACCCCATCCTTGCCGTCGAACTCGCCGACGGTCTTGAAGCTGCCGAGTTGCCGTCCGTAGGCGTTGCGCCGCACGGTCACCGGCAGCACCCCGAACCATACCGACGGATCGTTCTCGATCTTCTCGGCTAGAAGTATCATCCCCGCGCATACGGCGAACACCGGCAGCCCCCCGGCTATGCGCTCTTTGAGCGGCTCGAAAAGCCCGAGATCCTTGAGCAGTTTGCCCTGCACGGTCGATTCGCCGCCCGGCAGCGCGAGCAAGTCCATATTGCGCCCGAGATCGGCAAGCTGCCGTATTTCGAACACATCGAACCCCTTAGCGCGCCAGTACGCCTCCATTTCGGCGAACGCGCCCTGGACCGCCAGCACCCCTGCCGTCATTTGCCGCGCTCTTCCATTATGGTCTCGATCTCGTCCGCGTTGATGCCGACCATCGCCGGCACGAGATTCTCCGACAGCCGCTCGAGCAGTTTCGCATCCTGCCAGTTGGTGACGGCCTGTACGATTGCCGCCGCGCGCTTCGCGGGATCGCCACTCTTGAAGATGCCCGAACCGACAAAGACGCCCTCTG
>JAGDAE010000106.1 GCA_017959645.1 Kiritimatiellia bacterium | reverse complement strand
GCCGTCCCTGCGCGTCGCGGTATGTCGTCTTGCCGTTGCGGTCCGTCGTCGCCGTACCCTGAAGCCGTCCATGCGCGTCGCGGTATGTCGTCTTGCCGTTGCGGTCGGTAGAGGACGATCCCTGCTGCCTTCCGAGGGCGTCGCGGTACGTCGTCTTGCCGTTGCGGTCGGTCGTCGCCGTACCCTGGACACGCCCCATCGAGTCGCGGTATGTCGTCTTGCCGTTGCGGTCCGTCGTCGCCGTACCCATGTTCCGCCCCATCGAATCGCGATAGAGCTCCTTCCCGTCCGCGAAGACCGACGCCGCGAATACGGCTGATACGGCGGCGAAAAGCATCGTGCGTCTGTTCATGGCTGTTTTCCTTTCTTTGCCTTTATAAGAAGACAGGAATTCCACAGACGGAAATCTGACAGATTTTCTATCCCTCTATCGCGACGTCGACCGGAACCGTCAGCCCCGGCAGCGCCTTGTCGATATCTTGCGGCTTCATGGCGACGAGAATTCCGCGATGTCCGGCGTTGATGTAGATTTCCGGCAGATCGTAGATCGTCTTCTGCACGTATACCGTCATCCGCTTTCTGGTGCCGAAAGGCGAAGTTCCGCCGACATGGTATCCCGAATGCCGGTCGGCGGTATCCGGCCGGCATGTCGCGACCGTCTTGACTCCGCGGGCGCGAGCGAGGTTTTTCGTCGAAATTTCGCGGTCGCCGTGCATGAGGCAGACGAACGGTTTCTTCGTCTCGTCCTCGAGGATTATCGTCTTAATCGTCGCGTGGTGGTCGAGCGAAAGCTCCTTTGCCGCCTGGATCGTGCCTCCATGCTCGGTATAGTCGTAGCACCGTGCGTCATATTCGACTTTGGCCGCATTCAGCGCCCTCAGCGCGTTCGTCATCGGTATGGTCGTCGGTTTCATCGTCGCGTTCTCCGTCACGGTGCTAGAAACGCGTCGGCGTTGGCGTCGAGGATCCGTTCCAGTTCGTCGGCCGGAAGATTTCGCAAAGCGGCGAGCTCCCGCACTATTTCGCCGATCGGCGGCGCGTCGGCACCCTCTTCGAGATCGGTCTCGGCGAGCAGTCTGTCAATCGGCAGCTCGGCCGCCAGCCGGCGGTAGTTGACGGCGTGGCTGTTGAGGATCGCCGGCCCGACGGAAACGAAACCGTTCATCGCTTCGATCTCCGGCAGCAACCCCTGCGAACGCGAAAATCCGTGGAACAGGAACGACGGTATCTTCCCGGCGAAGCGTTTCGCCTCCTTCGCGACTTCTCCCCAGCACTTGGCGCCGTGCAGAACGGCGGGACGGCGGAATTCGGCCGCGATCTCGAGCTGCGACACGAAAACTTCGCGCATGCGCGGGGAAATGTCCCTCTCGCGCAGACGGTCGAGGCCGATCTCCCCGACTCCCGCCTTTTCGTCCGCGGCCAGCAGCCCGCACAACCGCTCCGGATCGTACTCGCCAAGCCGCCATGGATGGGTGCCGTGGAAGACGCGATCTTCGGACCCGAGCGTACCTTCGAACGGAGAGCAGACGAAATGCCTGCCTTCGCCCCGGACGAGATGGCAATGGGCGTCGGTCATCGCCCCAGATACGCCTCTTCCAGCGTCTTTCCAGAATCGGAAAGCTCTTTCATCGTCGCGACGCGTGAGACTTTGCCGTCCTCGACGAACGCGACATGGGTCGCGATGCGGCCGAGATCGAGAAGATTGTGCGACGAGATTACCGTCGTGCGCCTGCCCAGTCCCGAAAGGATGAAGTTTCTCATCCGTTCGGCCTCTTCGGGGTCGAGTCCGTTCATCGGCTCGTCAAGCAGGACGAGCTCCGGCTCGCCGAGAAAGCATTGCGCGGTCATGACGCGCTTGCGCATTCCGTGCGAAAGCGAGCGTATCGACGCCCGGGCGCGGTCGGACAGATTCACGCTCTCGAGCGCCTTCTGCGCCGACGCCTTGGCCTCCTTCGCGCCGAGTCCCTGCAATCTCGCGAAAGCGGAAAGCAGCGAGAGCGGCGTCATCTCGAGCGGCAGCTCCGAATCTTGCGGCAGAATCGCGATGCGTCCGGAGTGGACGGAGGCGTCGAACGGTCCGCGCCCGAGCAGGTTGATCTCGCCCGAACCCGGGCGGACGAGTCCGGCGACGGACATCATCCACGTGGTTTTCCCCGAGCCGTTGCGTCCCACCAGCCCCATTATCGAACCGGCGGGGACGTCGAGCGTGAAACCGTCGAGCGCCTTGCGTTTTCCGTAGCGCTTCGTCAGCGCGCGGGTCGATACGGCCGAGGCGATCATACGTCCCTCCTCGAGAAGACGAACGCGCCGAGCCCGAGATACAGAAACGCCAGCGACACGAGATGCACCGCCCCCTGCATGAACGCCGCCGGATCGCGCCGCCACAGCAACGTCTGCGAAGAGGACGGCGACAGAATCTCCAGCCACGGCCAGCGGTTTGCGGCGATCCCCAGCGCGACTAGAGCCGCCACCGAAAGCGCCGTCGCCTTGCCGGGCGAGCGCACGACATGCGACAGCCCCATGAAAAGCCCGAGATAGGCGAACGAATATATCCACGCGCGCAACGTCCAGTCGAACACGCCGCCGGCGAGCCCGAGCGCGCTCCAGCCGGGCAGCCGGCATATCGCCACCGCCCACGCCGCGAGCGCGCCGACGGCCATCGCCGCGAGAACGGCCGCCGCTTCGCCGAAGAATTTGCCGATCGACCATTCCGCGCGCGAGACCCTGACGAGCATGTAGCGGACCGATCCGGAACGGATGTCGCTCGCCACCGAAGCCGAACTTGTCATCAGCGTCACCAGCGGCACGAGCGAGAACAGAAAGAACGCATAGGCGAGAACGACTGGATGCCGCCCTTGGATGTCGGCAAAAACTGCGCTGTTGCGCGTCATGTGCGACACCATGCGGTTGAACTGGTCAGACTGCCACAGCGTCATCGTGACCGAACCGGTTTCGCCGGCATCGGGAAGCGCGAGCAGCTTCAGCAGCTCCGCCTCGATCGCGGCGAACATCGAAATCGTCAGGTACATGGCGATGCCGGTTATAGCCGAGAAGATCAGCACCGTCGCCAAGGCGCGGCGGCTCCTCGAAGCGACGCCGAGTTCGGCGGCCGCGACGCTGCGCATCCTCGCGAAAGAGCTCATCGCATCAGATCCTGAACTTCGATCAGCGGCTCGGCGACGGATGGATCGATAAACTCGAACACCGGCAACTCCGCGACTTCGGAAACCGCGCTTTCGGGGACTATGGCGGCGATCCGGTCGTAGGTCTCCGCCATCGCACCGGTCGCGTCTCCTATCATCCTCAGACTCAGCTCCGGCGTCATCCTGCCCTGTTCCGCTATCGCCTCGGCGAGGGCGGCCATTGTTTCGCGCAGATCGTCGTTCATCGCATCGATCTCGGCGTCGAACCGCTCCGACTCCTCGCCGTCCCTTATGCCCAATTTCGCCTTCCATTGGCTTTTCGCGATCGCCACGCGCGTGCGCCAGAGCTCCGCCGCCTCGTCGATACGTTCCCTCAGATCTTCAGGCGCCCGCACGGCCGGCGGCGTTTTCTCGCCGGGGCTTTCGGTCTCGGCGGCCGTCTGCGCGGCGGCGTCTTCCCCGGCGGACCGCTCTTCGCTCTCCCCGTCCGCGCGCTCCTCGTC
>JAGDAE010000105.1 GCA_017959645.1 Kiritimatiellia bacterium | reverse complement strand
GGCGTCTCGAGACGACGCTAGGCGAGCGGACGGGGCGGAAAGCGTCAGCTTGCCAAGCCCCGTCTGCGAAGCCAAACGCCGCAAGGCGTCCCCGTCGGCGGTTTTCGTGTGAAAAAGAAACCGCCCCCAGCAAAACCCCGACAAGCCCTTATATAAAACCGGGAAAGCGCCCTATGAAATCGCGCAAGCGCCCATATAAAATCGCCCTTACCCCCTTATGAATTCGCCGAAACCCCCTATTGTTTTCCGGCATGCCCTCGCGCGGAATCAGACGCAGCCGGGATCGTGGCTTACCCAGGCCTTGCGCATGAATTTCACCGAGCGGGAGAATATCTGGTCGACGTTCGCCGCCGACGAAACGTCGAGAAAATCGCGTATCTCTTCGCTGGAAAGGAAAAACCGGGTTTTGAGGATGTGTATGTAGGCCCGCTCCGGATCGTCGTTCCACAGCTCGCGCAGGCAGTAGTGGGTAAGCCGCCACGCCTCGGCGAACGCGACTTTGCGGTCGTCGCTCGGCAGATCCCACGCGATCGTTTCGCCATTCTCGTTCTCGCGCGCGGCGTCAATCGATATCTCGCCGTGCTTGAACGGATCGGCGTTCAGCACGAATCCGCGCACATAGCTGCGCAGCCACCCCTCGAAACTGCCGCCGTCGTCGCGATAGAGGTCGATCTTGCGCCGGGCGAGCATCTCCTCGTAGAGCATGCCCATCAGATCGCCGGCGCTGAGCGAATAACGCTTCATCAGCTCGGACGAACGCATTGATTTCGACTCCGGCTCGACAACCCGCTCCCAAACAAGCTTCCAGCCGGCGTCTTCGCCGGCCTTCACCAGTTCGTACCAGTCGTGATCGGATATCTCGCTCATTCAAACGTAAGCCCGCCGGGAACCGGCTTGACGCCATCGCGGTAAACCCAGACCGGGACACTGTGCTTTCCGGCCACGAAGTCGGCGTAAGACAACTCTCCGGCGCCGTCTTCGATCGCGATCCGCTTGCCTGCGAATTCGAATACGGCGGACTTCACCTTTTCGCCCAAACCGTCTTCCATACGGACGGAAAGCACGCTCTCCGGACCCGCCCCCGGCGGAAAGTCGACAACCGCCTTCCAGCGCATTTCGAGATCCTTCTCGGGATGCGAATGGAAAGTCAGCGCAATGTGTTTTCCGTCAGGCGTCTTCATCGCATCAGCGGCCGACCGCCTTGCGGTAGCGGGCTATAAGCGCATTGGTGGAAGAGTCGTGCTTCATCGACGGCTCGGCGGCGGTCAGATCGCCGAGTATTCCCTTCGCCAGCACCTTGCCGAGCTGCACGCCCCACTGGTCGTAGCTGTAGATATTCCAAATGACGCCCTGCACGAACACCTTGTGCTCGTAGAGCGCGACGAGCGCGCCGAGCGTCTCGGGGGAAAGCTCGTCGCAAAGCAACGTATTTGTGGGCTTGTTGCCTTCGAAGGTCTTGAACGGCACGAGTTTTTCGGGGACGCCTTCGGCGCGGCATTCATCGGCCGTCTTGCCGAAAGCGAGCGCCTCGGTCTGCGCGAACAGATTGGCCATCAGCTTGTCGTGCAGGTCGCCGATCGGGTTGTGGGTACGGCAGCATCCGATGAAATCGCACGGTATCAGGTGGGTTCCCTGGTGGATCAGCTGGTAGAACGAATGCTGTCCGTTGGTGCCCGGTTCTCCCCATTCGAT
>JAGDAE010000104.1 GCA_017959645.1 Kiritimatiellia bacterium | reverse complement strand
GCGGGGCGGAACCGGCCCGGTCGCCGCCCCGCACCGCCTGGAAATATGATATAATACGGCACATGAACATCGTAATTCTGCTTGGTGCGCCCGGGTCGGGCAAGGGTACGGTCGCGGGCAAGGTCGCGTCCGGAAACGGCAATATCAGACATGTGTCGTCCGGCGATTTGCTTCGCGGGGCGATCGCGGCCGGAACCGCCGCCGGCAACGAGGCGACATCGTACATGGATCGCGGCGCGCTGGTGCCCGACCGGCTCATCGCGGCGATGATCAAAGACGTGGTCGCCGAGACCGCCGGCGACGTGACGATGCTGCTCGACGGCTTCCCGAGAAATCTCGCGCAGGCGGAGATTCTCGAAAGCATGGGGGCGCCCGTGGTTTCGGCGGTTCTCATCGACGTGCCGGACGGGATAATACAGGACCGCATCGCCGGCAGGCGGACGTGTCCGAAATGCAAGGCCGGCTACCACGTGAAGAATCTGCCGCCGAAGACCGAAGGAATATGCGACAAGTGCGGAACGGCGCTGACGATTCGCAAGGACGACAACCCCGAAACCGTCAAAGACCGTCTCGCGGTCTACCATCGCGAGACCGAGCCGCTGGTCGCATACTATTCGGAGAAGAAGATTCTGCGCAGGGTGGACGGAACCGCCGGCGCGGAGAGCGTCGCCAAGGCGTTTCTCGAAGCGATGTAGCATCTTGAAAGTAGACATCAAGAGCAAGGCGGAGATCGCCAGGATGCGCGAGGCGTGCAGGATGAGCGCCGAGATACGCGACATCTGCGCGGGCGCCGTGGCGCCCGGCGTCACGACCGGCGAAATCGACGATCTGGTGGCCGCCTACTGCAAAAAGCACGGCGTAAAGGCGAGCTTCTACCGCTACGAGGGCTTTCCAGGCCATCTTTGCGTGTCGGTGAACGACGAGGTGATACACGGCATCCCTTCGCGCGAGCGGGTCATCATGCCCGGCGATCTGGTGAAGACCGACGTCGGAATTTTCAAGAACGGCTACAACGGCGACACTTCGCGGACGGTGATGCTCGGCGTCTCCGATCCGGACGTGGTGCGGCTGGTGGAGACGACGAAGAGGTGCCTCAAGGCGGGAATCGCCGCCTGCGGCCCCGGTGTGCATCTCGGAGACGTCGGCTATGCGATACAGCAGGTCGCCGAGGCGGAGGGCTTCGGCGTGGTGCGCGACTGGATCGGACACGGGGTCGGGCGCACCGTGCACGAAGACCCGCAGGTTCCCAACTACGGCACACCGGGAACCAAGCTGGTCTTGAAGCCTGGCATGACGATCGCGATCGAGCCGATGATAACGATGACGAAGGCCGGAGAGAAGACCGATGTTCTCGACAACGACTGGACGGTCGTCACGCGCGACGGTTCGCTGAGCGCGCATTTCGAGCACACGGTCGCGATCACCGACGACGGATGCGAGATTCTTACTTTGCCGGCGGACTATCCCTGAAGTCCGGAAGCCCGAAGGCGCCGAGGTCGAATGGCGGCTGATTGCTTCCGGGCGGATGGTCCGTACGGCGTTTTTCGAACAAGACAACGGAAGGGAGAATGGTCATGAAGAAAACAGCGGCTGCGTTCTGCGCGGTTCTTTCGTTCGGGGCGTTGGCGTCCGGCGAGGTGGATTTTTCGGTTCCGGCCGGCAGAGTCCGGCCCGAGCTGCATTCGGCCGGCTATGCGCCCCGGCTGTATCTTGGGCGGCGGACGGCCGGATTCGACGTGCCCGAGATCAAGGCGCTGAATCTGCACGCCACGCGAACCCACGACTGGGCGCTTATCAACCAGGGGCAGCGCGTGATCGACATGCACCACATCTTCCCGCTCGAGCATCTCGACGCCAAGGATCCGTCCAACTACTACTTCAAGGCGACTGACGAGGCGCTCAGGCTCGCGATCGAGGACGCTGGGCTTGAGATATTCTACCGTCTCGGCACGTCGATCGAGCATACGACCGCGAAGCATTTCAACACGCTCGCGCCGAAAAACGACGCCAACTACGCCGAATCGATGGCTGGAATCGTGCGCCACTACACGCGCGGATGGGCCGACGGTTTCGAATGGCCGATAAAATACTGGGAGATCTACAACGAGCCCGACTGCGGCGACATCTGCTGGGCCGGCGACGGCGGAACCGAGGAGGAGAAAGAGGACCGTTTCTGCCGCCTTTTCGTCACGTGCCTCGTCCGGATCAAAAGCGAATTTCCGGATCTAAAGATAGGCGGGCCGGCCTTCAGCTGGCTCAAGTGGCGCTTCATCGGCAAGCTCTGCGACGCCTGCGACGAGGCGGGGATAAGGCCCGATTTCCTTTCCTGGCACTGCTATACCGATGACGTAGGCACGATCGTCGGAACGGCCGGCAAGGTGCGCGAATATCTCGACGGCCGCGGATGGAACGACGTCGAGACGGTGCTGAACGAGTGGCACTTCATCGATGGCGGCAACTGGGACGGCATACAGAACTACTCGTCGCCGGCCATGGTGAAGAAGGTGCACGAGGGTGCCGGCTCGCACTGGGGCATCGACTCGGGCGTGTTCAACCTTTCGGTCCTCGCCGGCTTCCAGTATTCTACGCTGGGCCAGAGCTACTACTACGGCAGCGGCGTCTTCGAGGACTGGGGCTATCTCGACTGGGATGCGAATTTCACGAAAGTCTACCATTCGCTGCGGCTGTTCGGAGAGATCGTGAAGGGGTATTCGGAACTCGTCAAGGTCTCCTGCGAAGGCACGACGCATCTGCTCGGCGCGACGACCGGCGACGGCAAGGGCGGCTGCCTGCTCGTCTGCGACTACCGCGGAGCGGGCGGCGAGATCGGCGTCAAGGTGCGCGGGGTGGATCCGGCTTCGGTCGTTTCGTATTCGATAAGGCTTTTCGACGAGGCCAGAGACGGCGAAGAGGTCGGACCCGACCGCGTGCGGCTCGACGGCGATACGCTTTTGCTTCGCAAGGACGGTCCCGGCAGCGCCGCGTTTCTGATAACGTTCAGGAAAGGATATTGAGCATGAAGGTTCTCTGTTCCGCCGTCGCCTCTCTTTCGCTCGCCGCCGCATTCGCCGGCGTGGTTCCGGCGTTCGAGGAGGGGAAGCTTCAGACGGTGTGCGAGGGAGCGGCAGTGAAGTCGTTCGGCGGCGCGTGGATCTACCAGGGCGCGCCGGACATCGCCGACGACACGACGTTCCAGGCGGGCAACGCCAATGCGCGCGAGAAGATCGCCCCGAAAAGCTCGAAGGAACTGAAGTCCAACTACTTCGGCGTATGCTCGACGCGCATGCCGTGCCTGTTCGAAAACATCGAGCTGCCGGAAGAGGCGATACACCTCATCGACGGCGACGACCAGACATGCTGGATGAGCGAGGCGCAGCCGCGCTCCAGACTGCAGCCGGTAGTCGTACGCATAGACCTCCCGCTTGCGCGGAAAATATCGAAGGTGGTTTTGCGCAAGCGTCCGCTCCGCCCCGACACCGAGCGCCGGCCCACCGACCGCCCGGTGATGCCGCTCTCGGTAGCCGCCGGCAGGGGAACGCCGGTTGAAATGAAGCTCGAGCTCGCGACCGACGCGTGCTCGTGGAAGACGGTTTTCGAGGGCGCCACCGGCGACACCGAGGAAAACGAAACTGTCGAGATCGTCTTCGAGCCGACCGACGCGAAGCAGATACTGGTTACCGCGACCGCGCTGCGCCAGGTCGAGTTTTTCATGTACTCGTTTTCGCTGGCCGAGATCGAAGTATGCGGCGAGGACGGCGTGAACCGCGCTTTGGCGTCGAAGGGGGCGACGATCGCCGTCAATTCGACACGCCACTGCGAGATGCCGTATCCGAGCGCGCAGAGGCTGCTCTGGCCCGCCCACTGGGATCTCGGCGTCAAATGGGTGCGGATCGGCTACCACGACGATCCCATAAACTGGCACCGCGTCGAACGGGTTAAAGGCGTTCTCGATCTCGACCCGCTCGCAGAGGAATCGGTGAAGGCCCTCGCGGAAAACGGAATCAACGTGATCTTCTGCCTCGATTTCGGAAACCGCCTCTATTCGGGCCCGGAGAAGCGCCAGTTCACCCAGCTGCCGGAATGGAACTGGTGTATGCCGAACCCTCCTACGACTCCCGAGGCGCTCGAGGGGTGGGAGCGGTACGTGGAGTACATGGTAGGCATGTTCAAGGGCTGCGTGCACACCTGGGAAATCTGGAACGAATGGACCGCCGCCTGCTACTGGGGCGACGTCGAGAACCCCGACGCCTTCGCCGAGATCGTGCGCAGGACCGTGCCGATAATCCGCCGTCTCGACCCGGACTCGAAGATCATGCTCGGTTCGGTCGCGGCAGGAATTTGGGGACTCGGCAAGATGGCGGAATCCGATTACGAAAACTATGTCGCGACCGACTTCAAGGCGCGGATATGGAAGATGTTCGCGAAGGACGTCGACGCCGTCGGCTACCATCCTTTCTACAACGCCACTCCCGGCTGGCTGCCGGAGTACGCCGACGACATCGCCGGTTTCAGGAAGTGGCTCGGGAGCGTCGGTTTCGCGGGGACGGTCCACGCCAGCGAATGGAACGTGAACGGCCGGCCGACAGAAATCGACCCCGCCGACGCGCCGGCGGTCTGGTGCGGAATCCACACCATGACCGAGTTCCAGAAGGCGAAGCTTGTCGCCCAGGTCATGGCTCTGCATGCCGCGTACGGCCAGCCGAGCTGCTTCTGCGAGATGTACAGCGCCTTCTACGCCCAGACCGAACTTTCGCTGTTCAAGGGCTCGCTGCTGCAGGACCCGGTCTCGCCCATACAGCCGACCGCCGCCTACTACGCGCTCAGGAATCTCGCGACGGCGATGGACGGCTTCGAGCCGACCGGCGCCTTCTGCGCCAGGCTGGGGGAGATCGACGGCAAGACGGTGCACGCCTATCCGTTTGCGGACGGCGAACGCAAAGGCGTCGCGGTCTGGTGGCAGGATTGCACGTGGGAGGACGGCTACCGCCAGATCTCCGATACGCTCGAAATCGGCGTCGAGGCCAAGGGCGATGTCGTCGCGTACGATCCGGTAAACGGCGTCAGGCAGGTTCTCGACGCCAGAACCGGAGACGGCAAGACGCTTGTCGAAGGGCTCATGCTCTCCGATTCGCCGCTCTTCATAGTCTTCGACTGAACCGGCGCGGAAAATCTCCCAGCAGCGAAAACGCGGTTGCGTTTTCGCGCGCAGTTTGATAGAATACCTCCATCAAAACGAGGAGGTACCATATGAGAAGGGCGTTTGTTGCGGCGTTTGCCGCGGCAGTGGCGTGTTTGTGCGCGAAGGCCGGTAGTGTCGTTTCTTTCAACGGGTACGGAAACCAGTACGTTTCGGCCGGCCGGTCGCTGGCGCTCGGTCCGGATACGACGATGGCGGGCTGGGTGAAGAATCCGCTCCAAGGTTCGCAGGGGTGGGACGTCTACTACTACGGCGTGCTGTTCGGCCAGGGCGGCATCGGAACCGGCGCGGGCATGGTGATCTATGTCGTGAACGCCAGCGGCGTGCTTTCGCTCGAAGGGCAGGTCCGCCAAAGCGACCCCGCATACACCGCGTCGTTCGATTTCGCGACTTCTCCGCTCGGCGACGCTTCGGCCTGGCACCATGTCGTGTTCTCCGCGAGCAGAACCAACGGCCGGCTGCGGATATACGTCGACGGTCTTTTGGCCGCGTCCTACGACGGGACGCTGCCCGACTATTATTCCGGCGCCAACCAGAATTTCACCATCGGCGAAAATTCATTCGGTTCGTACCCGGTAAACTGTCGCATGGCCGACGTCGCGGTGTGGAACCGCGAACTGGGCGCCGGCGAGGTTGCCGAACTTTATCTGCACCGGGTCGACCCCGCCGACGACGATCTTGCCGCATACTGGCCGCTCGATGAAGGCTCCGGCGACACGGCGCGGAATGCGGTCTCGGGCGGCGGCGCCCAGGCAGACGGCATTGTCGGCACCGATTGGGTGGACGACGGCGATTTCGCCATCCCGTCCTACGCCGACTGGATGGCACAGCAGGGCGGCGAAGAACTGGGAATATCGGCCAGGCAGCCGGTCGCCGAAAGAGTGAACACTCTCAAGCTCAGATTCGATCTGACCGGCGTCGACGGAGAAGATGCTGACGTCTATGCGGTGTTCTCGGCGCGCGGGTCTTCGGTGTCCACCTCGAGAAAGATCGCCACGTGCGACGAAAGCGGCGTCTTTTCGGCCGAACTCTACGGGCTGCTGCCCGATCGCGCATACGACATCAAGCTCCGTGTAGAGTGCGGCGGCGAGGCCGCCGAATCCGCCACGGTCGGCGCCGTGACGCTGCCGTATTCATCGTCGGCGTCGGGAGACGAGCGGACGATTTCGATCGCCGGCGTCGACGACGGCGCGCTCGGCCGCACGGTGCATCTCGCCTTCGGCCCGGGCGATTCGGACGGCGTGCTGTATGCGGTCTACGGTCCGGCGCCAGGCGGGGACGGAATCGCTTCGTGGAGCCGGCGTTCGCGCATCGCTTCGATCGATTCCGCGACCGCGACCTACGATTACGCTGTTCCGCAGTCGGCCGGCTGGGGCGAGGACGCTTTCGCGACGAGGTTCTATCTTTGCGAAGAGGTGGCCAAATCCTACGATTCGCTGCGCGAATACATACTCTCGGACTGCAGCGGAACGCAATACGTCAATACCGGCTACTTTCCGAACCCGTCGACGGCTCTCGAGATGAGCGTGCAGTTTTCGGAGCGCGGCAGCGGAGGCAACAGCATTTTCTTCGGCACGGCCGAACCGGAAAACCCCGGCTCCAACAACTGGATTTCGTACGTGCTCAATTTCGCCGAACACAGCGACGATTCAATCTACGCCTGGTTCGGCTACTACTACGCCCACGGGCAGAACGACGACTTCCGCAGCATCGGTTCCGGCATGCGCGCCGTCGCGTCGCAGAGGAATACGCTCCGGGTCGCGAACGGCTTGCTCGAATGGGGCGTATGCCGTCTGGCGATCCACGAAAAGACCATCGCCCACACGCTCAACCCGCTCTATCTTTTCGGGTCGATCGACGGCTACGGCAACATAGCGCCGTTCGACTATTCGGCGATGAAGCTCTATTCGGCGAGGATAACCGAGAACGACATTCTGCTGCACGACTACCGTCCGGCGGTAAAAGACGGACGCGCCGGACTCTACGATGCGGCGACGGGTGCGATGCTGTACAGCCTGGGCTCCTCCGATTTCACAGCCGGCGACGAGATCGAAGACACTCTCGAAACCGCGCTCTTGCCGATCTCGGCTTCGGAGACGCTTCTGTACCTCGACGCGTCGCTGCCTCGCATCGTCTCGGTTTCTGCCGAACCGACGGGCGAGCTCGGCGAAGTCGCGGTCACGGTCGCGCTCGACGGCGAATGCGCCGCCGCGTCGTCGGTCGAGATCGAATACGGCGACGACGGCATCGCGCAGGCCGTCGCGCTCGGAGGCGGCGTATTCCGCGCGCTCGTCGGCGGCCTCGAGTGCGGGTCTGATTTCTCCTGCACGGCCGTCGCCCGGGCGGCGAATGGCGGCGCGGACGCGGTGAAGGCGCGGACGGTGCATGTGCCGGGCGATCCGGTATTCGCCTACGCGACCGTCTCGGTCGCTCCCGCAACCAACGCGATCTTCATGGCGCAGCTTTCGCACCTCGGCCCCGGCACTACCACTGTGGAGCTGTGGACGGCCGTCGACGGCGCCCAGCTCGCGCCGGTCGACGGCGCCAGATGGACTTTCTCCGAGCAGGACGGCGAACCGCAGAACATCGTCTTCGAGCGCGTCTTCGACTGGGACAAGGACGTGTACTGGACGTTCGTCGCGACCGCCGTCAAGGACGGGACCGGGTTCGACTCGTCCACCGACATCGCATATTTCAACACCTACGACGTCGCCACCTACTACTGGGCCGCGGGCGAAACCCCCGGCGACTGGTTCGACCCGTCGAACTGGAGTGCGAACATGTCGGGATATCGCGGCTATCCGGGGCTCCATTCCAAGGCGGTGATGCATACCGACACTGGCGAACACTTCTGCATACGGATTCCGCGCAGCCTCAAATGCGAGGAAATCTGGTTCGACAACTGGGGCGCGACGATCGAACTGGTATCGACCGCAGCGGGAGGGGTGTATTTCGATGCGGTCCAGATCGGCAACAATCTGCTGTCCGGCGAGACGCTCATACTCGACGATGTGAGGACCTGGGCGTACGGATACCATCCGAAAGACGGCGCGAAAATCGTCTTCAAGGGCGCGCACGCCGGTCTCGACATCCACAACTCGGCCAGACTGACCGAAGGCGACGTCGTGATGGACTTTCTCGTTCCGGCCGACGGCTATGCCTCGACGCCGGTCGTCTCCTACAAGAGCATCGGCGTGACCGGAGCCGCGCTGGTCGCGCTCGAGGACGATTCCTCGACGATGGTCGGCAGGTTCATAGTCAACGTGCCGGCCGATGCGCCAATCGCCGGCTGCGGCGGAAAGGCGCGCGTCAAGCTGGTCGACGCGGCGATCGACGCGGAGCAAATGCCGTACATAGCCGCCGGCACCGTTCCGAACGGCGAGTGCTCGCTGGACATCGAACCGGACGGAATCTATTTCAACTATTCACGCTATGGAATGATTGTAATCGTCCGCTGACCCCTGCCAGGAAATCATGTGAGGGTTTTCGGGAAATCATAAGGGGGTAAGGTCGATTTCATACAAGGGCTATCCCGGTTTTATACAAGGGCTTTCCGGCTTTTCCCAAAGGGCGCGAATACCATAATCAGGTCTTGTGGTATTCGGCGCGGGTGTCGCACTTCAAGGGCCTTGAAGTGCGTCTCGGCTATTTTGAGAAGCGAAACCGGCGATGAGCCTAGAATGGCTTTTCTGCCTCAATGCGCATTGACACCACCCGCCCATCCGCATTCCAAAAATCGCACTTGATTTCGGGCGAGAAGAAATGGTATACTATTGCGCGTCAGAGGGGAGTGCTTTCCCTGATTCATGTTGCATGTGCATGCTTGACGAGATACACGCGAAGCGGGATGAGATATACGCTATCGCGAGGAGGCACAAGGCCGAGAAGCTTTGGGTCTTCGGTTCATGCGCCCGCAGGGAGGAGTTTGATGTTCCATGAATGAACGATTGCTGAATCCAGATTACCGGGATATGGTCGAATGCCTTCTCAAAGAGGGAGTCGATTTCATGCTCGTTGGCGGATATGCAGTCGCTCTGCATGGATGGCCGAGGATGACGTTCGACATTGATTTCTGGATCATGGCGAATCCGGGAAACGCCAAGGCCGTCATGCGGGCGGTCACGGCGTTCGGCGCACCGCTGATGGGTTTGACGGAGACGGATTTCAACAGGCCTGGAATGGTGTTTCAGATCGGCACCGAGCCGCAGCGCATAGACATCATCTCAGCCGTTGACGGGCTTGACTATGCCGATGCCGTTCGCCGCGCTGAAAGAATGAATGTCGACGGCCTTGAAATCAAGGTTGTGTCGCTTGACGATCTCATCGTAAACAAGCGTGCGTCGGGACGTCCAAAGGACATCGCCGATGCATTGGCGCTTGAAAAGCTGAAAGCGAGGAAAAATGGATAGAACTGTCGTGAGAGTGACAACGCTCAAGGAGCAGGATGAGGCGTTCTGCCTCCACCTGCCTATCGACGAGCGGTTGCGTGTGCTTGAAGAATTGAACCGGATCGGACGACTTGCGGCCGGTTATCCAGAGTCTCGCCTAAACCGCACAGAGGTACATGCGGCCTGATTTTTGCTATAATACCTGCAACGAACAAACTGATGTCAAACCGTAAACTGAAATGAAAGGAACAGCAATCAGTCACTAAAAGGTACATAGGCGGGCGACGCCCCGCCGCAGTCGCACGCAAAGGTAGGGCGCGGATTCCAGCCGCGCCGCCGACCTAAGCGATGTGACAAAGACAATTTGCGCTGCAAAGCGGTCGTTACTAGGAATGTAGAGAGTTTCAAGTCAGACGGCACTTGCAGGGGAAAACGCATAATGCGTTCGCCTCTCTTTGTATTTCCGTATAGGCATTTCTCACAGCCTCCTTCGAGATACTAAGAGAGGCTTTCTTTTTGTGTCCGATTGCCGGGTGGCGGAATTCGATCGAG
>JAGDAE010000103.1 GCA_017959645.1 Kiritimatiellia bacterium | reverse complement strand
GACGACGTCGTTGAGATGCATCCCCCGGTAGGCATCGTCGTCAAGCCGCCGACTGGTCCAGCCGTTCATCTCGCGGACGCGATGGTGGCCGGTGTCGAACCATGCCTTGACGCGTCCGCCGAAATCGTTCTTCAAAACCGCCTCCATCTCGTTTTCGTCCGGAAACCCCTCGAGATACGGAAGATTCTCGAGCGCAAGCACGACATCGTGCTTTTCGAGATCGCCGACCACATTCGCAAGCGCCTCGAGAAGATACGGCATGAGTTTCGCGCCGCTGTTGGCCCGTTTCGCAAGCCGGCGCTTCTTTCCGGCAATAAAGGCGTCGGCCGACGCCCTGCCGGCATGGAGAACGACCGTGTCGGCCCCCATCTCTCCGGCGAACTCGATGTTTTTCTTCACATGGAATACGGCGATGGCCCGTTCGTCGGCATCGGCGGAGGCGAAACGGTAGAGCTCCGGATATCCCTGCGGAGCCGAAAGCGGAACCGGGCAGAACGCATGCACGCTGCCGACGGGAATCCGGTCTAGCATGTCCTTGAATCCCTTCACCTGCTCGATGGTGGTGTGGAATCCGAGCTCAAGCTCCCCGAATCCTAGCTCAAGCGCCTTTTCGGCGATCAGACGTCCGTCGTCGATGCGGCGGTTGCACCAGTTGGTCGATAGCGAAAACTTCAAAATCAGGCGGGTTTGTAGGAATCTTTGAGCGAAACGGTGCGGTTGAAAACCGGCGATCCGTCTTTCGTATCGTGCTCGTCGGCGACGAAATATCCTGTGCGTTCGAACTGGAATCGCTCGCCGCCCTTCGCCGCGCCAAGAGCTGGCTCGACATAGCCGGCGACCGTCTTGAGCGAATCGGGATTGAGGTATTCGAGAAAACGCCCAGGGCCGTCTTTGAGCGGATTCTTCTCGGTGAACAGGCGATCGTACAGCCGTATCTCCGCCTTGACCCCGCTCGCGCAGTCCACCCAGTGAATCGTCCCCTTTACCTTGCGTCCATCGGCGGCGTTTCCGCCCCAACTCGCCTCGTCCCACGTGCCGTGGATTTCTACGACTGCGCCGGAGGCGTCCTTTTCGCAGCCGGTGCACTTGAAGATGCACGCTCCGCGCAGGCGAACCTCCTGACCGGGCGCCATGCGGAAGAATTTCTTTTCCGGAACTTCCATGAAATCGGCGCGGTCGATCCAGATCTCGCGCCCGAACGGGATCTTGCGCATCCCCGCCGTCTCGTCGAGCGGGTTGTTCGGCAGTTCGACCTCTTTCGCGCCGCCCTGCCAGTTGTCGATCACGACCTTGACCGGGTCGACGACCGCCATCCTGCGCGGAGCGGTGCGGTTGAGCTCCTCTCTCACGCACCATTCCAACAGCGCCGGATCGCTCTCCGACTCCACCTTCGAAACGCCGACGCGCTCGCAGAACTCGCGTATCGCCCCGGGCGTGTACCCGCGGCGGCGCATCCCGCACACCGTCGGCATGCGCGGATCGTCCCACCCCGAAACATGGCCTTCGGTCACGAGCTGCAGCAGAAGACGTTTCGACATCACCGTGTATGTGATGTTGAGCCGCGCGAACTCGCGCTGCTGCGTGCGTATCTTGACGCCGTTCCTGACGGGCAGGAGGCCCTGCTCGTCCATGCGGTCAACTACCCAGTCGTCCAACGGACGGTGCACCTCGAACTCGAGAGTGCACATAGAGTGCGTGACGCCCTCCAGCGCGTCCTCGATCGGATGCGCGAAGTCGTACATCGGGTAGACGCACCACTTGTCGCCGAGATGGTAGTGGGCGACGTGGCGGATGCGGTAGATGACCGGATCGCGGAAATGGATGTTGGGCGAAGCCATGTCGATCTTAGCCCTGAGACACCACTCTCCGTCGGCGTACTTGCCGTCGCGCATCTCGTGGAATATCTTCATG
>JAGDAE010000013.1 GCA_017959645.1 Kiritimatiellia bacterium | reverse complement strand
CTTCGGTTTCATCAGTATCGCTTGCGGTCTCGCCCGGTGCCTCCTCCGGCCCGGATTCCGTCTCCGAAGCCGCTTCGGCGGCGATTTCGGCGAGCTGGGCCTTGCGCTTCGACAGCGAGGTTTCGACCTCGGCGGCGCAGGACGCTTTCGCCTGGTTTATGCAGTTCTGTATTTCGGTTCTGCTCTTCCCGTTCGGGAACAGATCGAGATACTCGCGGCCGAACAACATCACGCGGTCCGCCTGCTCGTCGCCCATTTTCGCGAACAGCGGAACCATCCGCGAATAGCAGCGCTCAAGATTCTCGAGTTCTCCGGCGGACATCTTGTCGGCTGGCACCTCCTCGGTCGGGCCGTGCGACTGCAGAAACGATTGAAGCATCGCCGCGGCGCGCGCGCACGATTCCTGCGCCTTTTCCTTGAGTCCCATCGACTCTTCGGCCCGCATGCGGTCGATCACCACCTCGGCGCTCATTATGTCTATGCTGTCGACCTCGTGCGGCTTGCGCGACTTCTTCCAGTAGTTTCTGAGCTTCTTGACCGCGCCGACTGCCGCGCCGAAATGCCCGTCGCGCAGCTTGTCGTCCTTCTCGGTGCGGCCCTGCTCGCTCGCGACCTCGACCATGAGCAGATACGCGTCGGCGGCCATCGACATCTTCGCCATCTTGTCGTCGGCGAGGAATATGTCGATCGCCTCTCGCGCGTCGACGAGATTCTTCTGCCGGTAGAGCGCCCTCGCCTCGCCGATGCGCGCGCGCGCCACCGTGGTCATCTGGTTGGTGCCAGCCTTGGCTATCGCCTTCTCGAACGCCCGGTGCGCCAGATCCCAGCTTTTCGCCTCGATAAGCGCCTCGCCGGCGTTGACGAACTGCCCGGCCGTGTACGCGCCGTCGGTCTTCAGCATCTCGGCGTAGATTTCGGTTCCCTCCTTCTTGAGTCCCATTTCGATGAGGCGTTTCGCCAGCTGCGGCTTCGCATTCTTCGCCTCGCGCGAGTCGGGGAAGCGGCGCGAAAGCCGGTCGAGCGCGTCCCGCGACTTCTCGACGTCTCCAAGCGCCGTGTAGATCGTGCCGAGGCGCACGTAGGCGTTGGTCGAGAACATGCCTTCCGGATACGCCTGTAGATATTCCTCGAAACTCGCGGCGGCGTTCCGGCGGAACTCGTCGATCTTCGCCTCCGGCTTGGTGAGCCGCCGCCAGCAGTCGCCGATGAGATAGAGCGCCTGCTCCTTGAGCTTCGAATACTTCGCCTTGTCGGCCGCCGTCACGCCGGGGTCGCCGAGCGCGCGGTCGGCCTCTTCCGCGAACGAGCGAAACTCCTTTATGCCGCGGATGATCTGCGCCGAACCCTCAGCGAGCTGCTTGGAGACCGCTTCCGCGGTTTCGTTGGTCTCGGCGGCGGAGATGACGTCGAAACCCTCCTTCTGGTAGAGTTGCGCCAGCGACATGCGCGCCTGCTCGCGCTTGAGCGGACTCTTCTCGATGTCGACGTATTTCTTCATCGCCTTGATCTGCCCCTCCCGGTTGTCAAGCTTTCCGAGGCAGTACGACACATTGTAGACGCTCGACGCGTAAAACGGCGATTTCGGGTAGTATTTGCCCAATATTTTCCAGATCGCAAGCGCATCAGACCACTTTTCCGCGTTCTGCGCCTCGGACGCCATGGTCGCCGCCGTCGGCGCGGCGTTGACATGGTTCCGGTAGTTGATCATGAAATCGTGGTATAGCCGATCGGCGCGCGTAAGCTGCCCTGCCTGCTTCTCCGCCGCCGCCACGCGCAAAACCGCGTCGCCCGCCTGCGACATCAGCGCCTTGTCGGAGCTGCCGGCGAACCGCTCGGCCAGATACCCCTCGACGGCGTCCATGTCCATCCGCCACGCCGCCGCCTTCGGATTCTCGCCGTCGGTGCGCAGAAGTTTCATGTAGGCGCCAATCATGTTCTCGATCGCCATCACCGATTCCGGCACCGCCTCGGGAAAGCGCGCGAGCGCCTCGTAATAGTCGGCAATCGCCTCTTCGTAGAGCCCGCCGACGAGCTTCTCGTTGGCGGACTGGAACTGCATCGCCCTGATTTCCTTGAGCTGTTCGGGGGTGATCGGCGTATCGACGGTCGCGCCGTATTCCGTCTGCGCGAACGCCTTGATCTTCTCAGCGAGCTCTCCCGCCGCGAACGCCCACGGGGATCGCGGATACTTCACGAACACGTTGATCGCGTGGTTGTAGGCGCCGGCCTTGTTGCGCTTGCCGTTCGGCTTCTTCTCGCCGAACATCAGCGCCTTAATTTTGTCGTCGCTGCGCTTGCGCTTCTCTTTCTCGGCGGCGGCGATTTCGGCGGCAACACCCTTCCACAGCATCTCGGCGAGCATGTAGCGGCACAGCGGCATCGGCGAAAGCTTGATCAGCCCCAGCTTGCCGTCTGGGTCGTTTTTGGTCAGTTGGTCGTGGATGTCGGCGAGCTGACCCATGTATTCGTCGATCGTGGCCTGCGCCTTTGCGACGTCGCCCTTGAGAAGTTCGATGTTGGCCTTCATCGCGATCGCCCGCCCGAAGAACACCGGCTGGTCGATCTCCCACAGCAGCAGGTCGACGATTCTCTTCGCCCCGGCGAGATAGCGCCCGAGCGCCGCCTGGTCCGCCGTCTCGCCGGCCAGCCGCAGATACATCTCGGCCGTCTGCGCCGCGACGTTGCACCAGGCGTTCTCCTCGTCGTCGCCGCGTGTCTTGTCGATCTGTTTGAGCAGATTCTCGTACACCTGCACCGCATCGTCGAAACGTTTGTCACTGACGAGAATCTGGCCCCACGCGTAGCACGCATCGAGATAGAAACCGCGTATCTCGCTGGGCGCCTCCGGAAACACCTGGAAGAATTCCTCGTAGATGTCGGCGCACTCCTTTTTCATTCCGCGCGCGACATAGTTGTTGGCCACTTCCAGCCGCGCCGCCCAGTATTTGGAGCTGGAACGGTCGGGCAGCGCCGCGATGCGCGACTCGGCCTCGTCGAACTTGCCGAGCGAGAGCATCCCGCGTATCTCGATCGCGAAAAACCTCGCCTCCGACTCCGGCCATTTCTTCTTCGTCGCGGCGATGACTGGCTCCGCGAAATCCGGAAATCCGAATTCGATCAGTGCCTCAACATAGGCAATCTCCGCCTCCAGCGCCTCGTCGACCGGCGTCGCCGGCTCCTCCTCCTCTTCTTCCGGCTCTTCCGCGGTTTCGGCCTCTTCCGCCTCCGCCGGCTCCTCCTGCGCGAATAGCCGCTGTTGCGCCAGCGGCGAAACCGCCAGCGCGAGGCACCCTGCAATGGCAATAGTCTCTAACTTCATCATATGGCGGTGATAATATCACTTTGTCGCCCCGGAAAGCAAGGGGAAAATGCGGAATATTCTCCGGCGGGGATTGCGGCGCCAGACCGGAAGATGATATAATACGCCCCGAAGCGATGAACGACGCGATTGAGATTTTCACAAACGCCTTTTCTCCCCCGCCGGACGCTCCAGGCGGTGCGATCGCCGTTTCGTCGCTGACCGGAGCGGCCGACGCCTTCCTCGCCCTCACGCGCGGCGGCTTTGTCCTAGCCGCCGTCCCTGGTCTGCCTGACGCCGATCGTCTGCTCGCCGATCTCGAAGTTCTCGGCGCAAACGGTCCACACCGCATACTCG
>JAGDAE010000012.1 GCA_017959645.1 Kiritimatiellia bacterium | reverse complement strand
TTCGCGGTGAAGTCGGCCGAATAGCGCTTGCTCTGCGGAATCTGCGGCCCCAGATCGCCGGTTATGTCCATCTGGCGCAGGAATTCCTCGGCGCGGGTCCACCACGTGTCGTAACCTGTAAGCGCACGGTTTTCGTCGCCCATGAAGCCATGGTTGCGTCCGGCGAAAAGGTGCAACTCGGCCGGAATGCCCATGCTGCGGAGCTTGCGGTAGATTCTGGTCGACGCAATCGGGGAGTAGACGTCCTCGCCGCCGTGGAACATGCACATCGTGCATGTCTTGCCGTCGAACTTGAAAAGCGGGTCGAGCTTCACGCCCTCGCCGTCGCCGCCGGTCGCGTTGGGGCCTTCGAGCCCGTCGGTGAGCGCGTACGCGGTGTAGATCGGGATCGCCCAGTTCAGATGGCACGGCACGCCGTCGGTTTCGTCGACAGGATCGTAGGCGGCGACGGACGAGCTCGTCGCGAGTAGGACGACCGCGTGCGCACCGGCTGAAAAGCCGAGCGCGCCTATCTTCTCCGGGTCGAATCCGCGCTTCGCGGCCTCGCTGCGGATCATTCTCACCGCGCGCTGGGAGTCTTCCCACGCGGTCTTGTAGATCGGCATTCCGGCCGGACGCGGGATGCGGTAGAGTATCTTCACGCACTGTACGCCCCTCGCCGAAAGTTTCCCGGCGATATGGTCGATCCACCAGCCGTCGGCCCAGCCCTCGTAGGCTCCGCCGGTCACGAGCAGGCAACACGCCCCGCACGGTTTTTCCGGCGCGGCGTACCAGTCGATCAGCGGAACGGCTTCCTGGTTGCAGGCCTTCGACGGCATCTTGCCGTCCGGCCAGAGATATTCCACTTCGGCAAGCGCGGGAAGCGCCGCCGCGAACGCGAGCGCGAGCATGGTTTTCTTCATTTCGATTTTCCTCCGGAAAGCGAAAGTTTTATCAGTGTTTCGGTGTCTGAAACCGACGGATTCGCAGCCAGGACGTCCGACACCATCTTCGACGCCTTCTCTTCGCCGAAACCGAGCGCATCGAGCGCGAGAACCGCATCGCGCACGAAAGAGGACGCCGGCTTTCCTGCCGCGCCGCGCGCTTCGAGCACGCTTACCTTGTCGCGCAGCTCGACGCATATCTTCTCAGCCGTCTTCTTGCCGACCCCCTTGATCGCGGCGATGCGCTTCGCGTCCCCGCCCGCGATCGCGAACGAAAGCTCCGAAATCGACGAGCCGGAGAGAATCGCGATGGCGATCTTGGGCCCCACGCCGGAGACCGAGACGAGCTTCGAGAACATCGTCTTTTCCTCCGTTGTCGCGAAACCGTAGAGCGTCTCGTCGTCTTCGCGCACACAATGCACGGCGAGGAGTCTGGCTTCGCTTCCGGCCGGCGGCAGACGGTCGTAGGTGGAAATCGGAATCGTGAACTCGTACCCTACGCCCGCCGCCTCGACTACGGCGATCGCCGGGGTCTTCTCGACAAGCTGGCCTCGGACATAGGCGATCATGCGAAAAGCTTCGCGAGTTTTTCGAGCTGGGCCGCCTTCTCGCGGTTTTCCTCGAGCTTGCGTTTCGCCTCGGCGACGACCGCCGCAGGAGCGTGTCCGACGAACGCCTCATTGGAAAGCTTGGCCTCGCCCGACTTGATGAAACCGGCGACCTTGGCCAGTTCCCCGGCGATTCGCTTCGCCTCGGCCGCCTTGTCGACCAGCCCCTCGAGCGAAAGATAGACCGTGCCGAACGCGGTAAGCTTGGACGGCATCGGAAGATCGGCGTCCTTCGCGACCACGTCGATCGATTCGGCGCGCATCGCTTTCTTGAGCGATTCGATTTCGGACGAAATGTCGCGGTCGGTGCCGATCGACACCTTCACGAAATCGCCCGGCTTCACCTTGTACTCGGCCCTTAGCGCCCGGAGCGCGGTTATCGCCTCGCGCTTCATGTTGACGAATTCGTAGACGCCGTCGTCGGCCGCGCCGGAAGGCTTCGGGAACTCCGCGCGCATTATCGACTCGGAGTCCTTGAGATATCCTATCTGGTGGGCAACCTCCTCGGTGATGAACGGCATGTACGGATGGAGCATCTTGAGCGCCTTGAAGAACACCTCGTCCAGAACCGCGAAGGCTCGCGCCTTGTCGGGAGCGTCCTTTGCGTATTCGAGATACCAGTCGCAGATGTCGGTCCAGATGAAATCGTAGACGGCGAGCGCGCCGTCCTGGATGCGATAGGCCTTGAGCAGCGCGTCGAGCTTCTCCGCCGCCTTGTCGCAGGCGACGAGGATGTGCCGTTCGTCGGCGGTCAGCGCCGAGCGGTCGTAGGAACCGGCCGCGGCGCCACGGTTCATGTCGATGAACTTGGCCGCGTTCCAGATCTTGGTGCAGAAATTGCGCCCGATCTCGAACTTCTCCCGGTTCACCTTGGTGTCGCACTCGAGCGAAGTGATGAGCGCGATCGAGAAGCGCAAGGCGTCCGCCGAATACTGCTCGATCAGTTCGAGCGGATCGAGCGAATTGCCCTTCGACTTCGACATCTTCGAGCCGTCGGCCGCCCGGACGATTCCGTGGATGACGATATTCCTGAACGGCGGCTTCTTCATGAAGTGGATGCCGGCCA
>JAGDAE010000102.1 GCA_017959645.1 Kiritimatiellia bacterium | reverse complement strand
GAGCGTGCCCGAGCTACTCACTATGTGCTACGGCACGGTGGATGACATCTTCCCGTGCCTCAAGCTGATGCTCAAGCGTCTCGCCGTCTACACCGCGTTCGGCTATATCGTGATCGCGATCGTCGACCGCCTTTTCCAGGGGCGCGACTTCACCAAGCAGATGATGATGACGAAAGACGAGGTGAAGCGCGAATACAAGGAAATGGAAGGATCGGCGGAAATCAAGCAGGCGCAGCGCAGATTCCGCGACGAAATCATGAACGGACCCGACCCGGCGACGGCGGCGAAAAAGGCGAACGTCGTCGTGACCAACCCGACGCATCTGGCGGTCGGCATACGCTACCGGGCGGACGAGGCGCCGCTTCCGCGCATCTGCGCGCTCGGCGCCGGAAAGACGGCGAAGATCATCCGCGAGACCGCGCTCGCCGAGGGAATCCCGGTCATGGAGGACCGTCCGCTGGCCC
The DNA here is from genome assembly GCA_017959645.1 of Kiritimatiellia bacterium. Lineage (GTDB taxonomy): Bacteria > Verrucomicrobiota > Kiritimatiellia > RFP12 > UBA1067 > UBA1067. The sequence goes on along the minus strand of JAGDAE010000102.1, from coordinate 7,417 downwards.
GTGCGCTCTACGCCGAGGGCCGAATAGAGGATTTCATACCCGATTCGCTGATCGAGCCTGTCGCCGAAGTCCTGAAATGGGCGAAGCGCATCCAAGACGCGCGCAGGGAAGAAGACGAGCTCGACGCCGTCGATCTCGACGATATAGAAGCTCCGGAATCCGGAGAGGGGGAAAACGCATGAACATAGAAGAACTGTACAAGAACGTGGCGCCGCGGCTGACAAACTGGCTCGTCGCCAGCGGAAGCACGTACCACGAGGCGTGCGATCTGGTGCAGAACGCGTTTCTCAAGATATGGAAGATGCGCGACGATCTGCGCGGCGGCGACAGCGACGTGTCGGGGCTCGCGTTCACCATAGCGCGAAACCTGCGCAAAAACCTCGTGCGGGACAACGCCCGCCTGTCTTTCGTGAGCGAGATACGCGACCCGGACGAAGACGACGATGCCGGAACAAGGGGGGACGGACCTGGCTCTGCGGCCTTCCGGGCGCCGCCGGCGCCGTCGGACTCGGAGTATCTGCGCCGCCGGCTGGGCGAGGCGTTCGCGAAACTGCCGCCCGTCCTGCGCGAGGCATATACGCTTTTCCAGATCGGCGAAATGTCGATACGGGAGATCTCGAACCAGACCGGCGTGAGCGAAAACCTGGTGAAGGTGCGCATTTTCAGGGCGAAGGAGAAGCTTCGCGAAATTCTCGCAGATTTGCGTGTAACCTATTAGCGTTGAATGTGTAGACAAAGCGGAATCACAACAAGGAGACAGCGATGGAAATCAATTTCGGAAACACTTTCGGCGGAGGAATCGGCGTAAGGCCCGAGGCGGCCGACGGCGCGCAGACGGATGCGGCCGCCAAGGCCGAAACCGGCAAGCAGCCGGTCGCCGGCCGCGATTTCGGCCTGCGGTTCACGTCCGGAGACGTAGAGCAGTCGCGGGCCGAACCGGCGCTCGAAGTCCCAGCCGGCGCGCTGAGACGCGATGACGATCTCGGCCGGCTGGTCGATTCGGCGTTCTGCCTGAAGCCGCCGCCGATGCCGGAATTCGACGGCCGGTCTTGACGCGCGCGAAGCGGAAATGATATAATGCCCTCGACAATGCAGAAGGGCTTTGCAAGATGGCCATATTCCAGTATATAGCGAAAGACGCATCCGGCAACGAACTGCGCGGGCAGATCGAGGCCGGCGACCGCAATTCCGCCATCGCCGCCGTGCGCGCGCAGGGATTGCTGCCGACGGCGCTCGGCGAGGTGAAGAGTCAGGCGGCGCAACCGGCGAAAAGCGCGAAGGCGGCGCCGGCGAAGAAGAAAAAAGGGTCCGGACTCAACCGCGAGATCAACATCAACATCAAGCTGCCGTCGTGGATGCGCGGCAAGGTGAAGACCAAGGTGCTTACCCAGTTCACCCGCCAGCTGGCGACGCTGGTGAACGCCGGGCTGCCGCTCATGCGCGGAATCGACGTCTTGAAGCGCCAGATGAAAGACCCGCAGATGAAAGAGGCGCTGGACGGGATCGGCGACAACATCGCGGCCGGCGGAACGTTCTCCGAGGCGCTTACGGCGTATCCGAAGATCTTCGACCGCCTCTATGTCAACATGGTGAAGGCCGGCGAGGCGGGCGGCGTTCTCGAAGTGGTGCTCGGGCGTCTGGCGGAATTCGCCGAAAAGGCCGAGCGCATAAAGAACAAGGTGAAGGGCGCGATGATCTACCCGATCGTGGTCCTGTTCGCCGCGGTCGGCATAACCGCGTTCCTGCTCGTCGCGGTAATCCCCAAGTTCAAACAGGTCTTCGCCGACATGCTCGGCGGCGCGGCGCTGCCGCCGATAACCCAGTGGGTGATCGACGCTTCGGAGTTCGTGCAGCACAACGGTCTCGCGGTGCTGGCGGTCATCGTCGCGCTGTGGGTGATAAAGAAGGTCGTCGGCAAAACCGCTGGCGGAGCCTACTTCTTCGACATGATGTCGATAAAAATGCCGGTTACCGGTACGCTCGTGCAGCGTACGGCGGTCTCGCGCGTTATGCGTACGCTCGGCACTCTGCTGTCGTCTGGAGTGCCGATTCTGCAGTCGCTCGTGATCGTCCGCGACACCACCGGCAACCGCGTGGTCTCGAAAGCGCTCCAGAACGTGCACGACGCCGTCAAAGAAGGCGAGGGCATGACGGTTCCGCTTTCCCAATGCCCGGTGTTCCCGCCGATGGTGATCTCGATGGTCGAGGTCGGCGAAGAGACCGGCGCTCTGGCCGAGATGCTTACGCGAATCGCGAACACCTACGACGACGAGGTCGACAACGCCGTCGCCGGCCTGACGGCGGCGATCGAACCGGCGCTCATCATCTTTCTCGCCGTCGTCGTCGGAACGATCGTGGTCGCGATGTTCCTGCCAATGATCAAGATAATCAGCACCGTCTCCGGCGGCGCGGGAGCGATGTGACGCCATGAAACGCCGCGGCTTCACCTTGATCGAAATGATGGTCGTCGTCATGGTGCTCGTCACCTTGATGATGATAATGTTCCGGTTGAGCAATGCCGGCGACGAGGAGGCCGCGCGCGCGCTTACGGTCGAGAAGATGCAGAAGATCGAGAACTGTCTTTCCGGATACTATGCCGCTTTCGGCAGCTATCCGCCGGTGAAACTGCACGGTTCGCGAAGCATTTTCTACAGAACATCCCTTCAAGGCATACAGACAGACCAGTACAACGAGAATATCTGGGGCAACGAGGTCGTCGCGTGGAAGCAGGTCGAAGCGGCGTGCAGAAGCCAGCCGGTAAGCATCGAGTATCCTTTCAGTACGGATTATTCCGCTAAAATCAAGGCTTATTCCGATACCATGCGTGAACTTGCCGAGAAGAATCCTGAAAAGGTGATCGCTTCCGTGGGGGAGGAAAAATACTTGCAGTATGTGAGTACGTATACGGATGGTTCCGATTCGCTCGGACGGGATGGCGGCGATACGGATTGGCGAAAGGTCCATCGTTTCAAATTCGGTCTTTTGAGCTATCTGATTCCGCGTTATGTGGTCATGCTTCGCGCCGGAGACAACTATTACAACGGAAATTGTCCGCAGTGGGATGCGAACAACCGTCTGCCCTGCGACCCGGTTACCGGCCGGCAGTATGCTTCTTGGTCGCAGATGAAGGACTTTCTCGACAACGACGCCGAACGCCGCGCCCATATCGAGAATATTCCTTCCCAGGCGATTTGCGCCAGATGGCTGCCGAATCTCGCAGGAATCTGCATGAGCGAAGACAGGCTTGAGGTTTTCGGTATCGAGCTTGCCCCGGCCGATCCGGAGGGAACCGACATAGATATGAGCTCGAACTCGAGCGAGGAGAGCATAAGGACAGGGTCGGGCACATGGACCTACATGATCAGGGAAAACGGCTTCAATATCTATACAGGAGCCAGCGGACTCTATTCCACCCAGGACCAGTACATTCTCGCGGGTGTGAAAATCCTGGATGGATGGAAAAACGATTTCTACTATTATTCTCCCGAACCGCACCAATCCTACACGCTTTGGAGCGCCGGGAAGGATGGGAAAACCTTCCCGCCGTGGATTTCGCGCGATACATTGCCGACTGACGCGAAACCGATAGTGGCGAGCTGGGTCGCCGACGACATAACGCACATGAGCAACTGACATGAAAAAGGGCTTTACGCTTATAGAGATGCTGGTTTCGATCGGGATCATAGTGATTCTGATGGCGGCGGTTGCCGGGGTGTACTCTGGCATAACCAAGGCGGCGGATCGCGCCCGGTGCCAGGATCTAGTCTCCAATGTTGCTACCGCGCTTACCCAGCTTTTCCAGAAAGAAGGAGCGTGGCCGAAGGCGCTCATAGAAGGGCGAAAGCGAGGCTTGCTCGATGAAGAGACGGCCTGGGTGTTGGGGAAAAAGGGATATTTGCCGCTTACCGTCTCCAGCGACGGAACGAGGCTTTCGGGATACGACAGGTTTGGAATCGTCACTCCCTGGGCGGCGGCGTACATAAAAAACCACGCGGCATCGCCCGGGGACAAGTTGCCGGGCGGGGGAAAGCTGTCTGATCACATACTTCACTACGATATCGATCTCGACGGCGACGGCATAATACGCGATGCCTCGGTCGGCGGAGCGCCGGTCGACGTGAGGGCGACGGCCATCGTGTGGTGCTGCGGCAAAGACGGACGGATCGAGCCATACTCGGTCGGGCTGCGTACTGACGACGTCTACAGTTGGACGGTCGGCCAGACTGTAGAAGTAAAGTGATGAAACGCGGTTTCACCATAGTCGAACTCCTGATGGTGATAGGCATCATTTCGGTGCTGCTTACCATCGTGACTTACGCTTCGCTCGGTTCGCTCAGGGCGATGAGAATGCAGAGAGCCGAGGCCGGCAAGCGGATCATCCAGCAGGGGCTTGCGACATATTACGCCCAAAAGGGGTATTGGCCGGGCGAAATAGGCTCGAAGATCAAAAACGGCGGGCTCGAAACCACCGAGACTGCCTACGAGCTGAGCGCCGAGGCGATTTCCGGCATGATGCGCGATCTCATAGCGGAAACGAAAAAAGGCAATCCGATGCTCGATTTTTCGGGGCTGTTCGTTTCGCGCAGTTCCGGGGAATTCGGCACCAAAGGCCACGGGCTCGATTTCTGGAGCGCGGTGCGCGGAACCAAGCGCAGTCCCAAGAAGATGACCGTTTCCCAGATGCATTTCGGGTATGCCGACCCTTACGACGTACGCGGATATTTTCGCAGGTACCGCGTCGTGTATTCCGTTCCCGGCGACGAGATGATGGTAAAGACGTTCTACGAAAAATGAGCAGGCGGGCGTTCACGTTGATCGAACTTCTGGTGGTCATCGGGATAATGGGTCTCATGGGCACCGTCGCCGTCGGCGGATACCGGGCGATGCAGCGCGGCATGGAAGAGCGCGGCGTCGTGGGGAGCGTCAACCATTTCATCCGCAGCGCCTACCAGCGCGCGATAATGGACCGCCAGCCGGTGACCGTGTATTTCTGGAACGAGACTCTGCGCGACGAAACCGATCTCGATACCGTGCTCGTGGTCGGCAGGGCGGTCGCCGTGCGGCGGGGCGGCAGGATATCCCACGTCTCCGGCAGCGGCGGCAAAGATTCGCTTCTCGTCGACGAGTTCGGCGATCTCAGATTCAGCCGTCTTGTCGTCGACGAAGATGCGGAAGACGGCGAGGAGACCAACGCCAGGGCGGTCGATGCGACTGGTAACGGTATGTATCTCTACAAACTGGACGGCGGCGGTTCCGGCTTCCAGCGCAGTATCGTGAGCCGGTCAACAAGGAGGTGCCGGATAACCGATACGATGGCCACGACCGGCGAGAACATGGAGATCGAGCCTTACGCATATGTGGTGATCGATCCGCATACCGTGGGTTCTTGGGCGGTCGGCGACGCATACGGGTTCGAGATAGCCGAGATCCAGCTGCCCGACAACTACATCTTCAAGTCCACGTTTTCCAGATCGACGGCGACCCCGGTCGCAGGAACGACATCGATGCGGTTTTTCGCCGACGGCGGCACCCAGAACGACACGATCGAAATTTCGAGTCTCCGGCCCGGGCGGTCCGGCGAGATTTCGGCCCAGCGAATCGCCGTCACCGACAGCCCGCAGAACGATTTGGCGAGTTACTGATGAAAAAAGCGTTTACATTGATGGAGGTTACGCTCGCCATATCGGTCATGGCGGTCGGCGTGCTCGCGCTTGCAAGCCTCTATTCGTTCGGTTTCAGGGAAAACCGCCAAAGCGCCGAAGACGTCGCCGGCGTCGCTTTCGCGCAGGCTGTCATCGCGCGGCTGTCGGCTGCGCTTTCGGCGACGAATCTCACCTGGGAGTCGTTCAATTCGCTCGAGAAGCATCCTTCCGAGCATGGATGGGCGGATTATTTCAACATAAACACCGGCATCGTCGAAAGCGACCCTACCCCGACCGCGCGCGTCGCTTTCAGTGATGTCATGAACAAGCTCAGTTTCGAAGGCGGCGACAGGCCGGATACAAGCTGGCCGTCGGCGGCGGAAAGCGGGCTCAGGGGTGCTCTTCTCGTGTACCACGAAAAACATTCCGCCAGCGCGAGAATCGCGTTCAGGTCGTCGCAGCTTGCGACCACGCTGCTCGCGACCCCGCTCTACTATACGGTCGTACGGTTCCAGGGAGTCGACGACCGGTCGAATTCCGCGGCCCAGTACAATGGAGTTCCGTGATGCGCAGAGGCTTTACGATACTCGAACTTCTCGTGGCCTCGCTGTTGCTGGGCATGATGGTGACGATACTTACGATGGTCTTCAACCAGTCTTCGATCGCGTGGCGCACCGGCGTCGCCGGAGTATCCGATCTCGACGACGTCCGCCAGCATATCGCGCGCGGATGCGAGGAGGCCGACAACATATACGTTTGGAACGGCAAAGTGCACCGCCACCTGTCTTTGTGGAACGCGAACGGCGATCTCCGGCGCCGCGCGATCGACGATTCCGGCGACGAGCAGAAGGAGCAGACCTATCTCGAAACGGCCGGCGGCGGCATCGCCTCGACCGAACCCAGGCTTCGCGACACGGCATCGCTGGTTTCCGTCGGCAGCGGCAGCAACGGCAGATCGATAAAAACGTATGTGGTGAACGTGATGTCTGCGGGTCCGGACCGCGAGTTCGACACCTGGGACGACATATGGAGCTACCCCGATGACTTTGAATAGGCGAGGTTTCACGCTGGTGGAGCTTTTGGTGGTCGTCGCGATGGTCGGCGTGCTGCTGACCGCGCTTTCGACATCGGTGGCCGGCGCGATGCAGCGCGCCAAGATCCAGAAGGCGACCGGCGACGTCAAGGTGATCACCCAGGCGATTCTCGCCTACGAGAACTACTCCCACGGCGGAGACCACGAACTGCCTACGATGACCAGGACGGATGCCGACGCCGGCAGCCTCGGCTTTCTCGTCGGCGGCGGCGGCAGCGCCGATTCCGGCGGCAACATACCGGTGCTGTTGATGGCGGCGTTCCGTTCGGGCGGCAGAATCGCGGATCCGTGGGGTACCTCTTACAAGGTGACGATACGCGGCGCCGACGCGGATGTCAAGATCGTCAGCGCTTCAAGCTCGATGCAGACGATCTTCCAGTATCCGAATTTCTACCGCCTTTCCCCGGAGGAACGCAAATGAAGAACCGTACCGGCAGCGCGCTCCTCATCGTCCTCGGCATGCTTGCGGTCATGGTCGTGTCGGCCGTCGGCTTTTCGGCATATATGCGCTACGCCCGCCTGCCGTCGAGCTTCTTGAGGCGCTCGAGCGCATCCCGCCAGCTGGCCAAGGCGGCGCTCGCCAAGGCGATCGACATAGTCGACCGGTCGATCGGCAACGCCCCGCATCCGAATGTCGGCGATTCCGGCGACGCCGTCTACGTGAACGACTGGCGCGGCAGGG
>JAGDAE010000101.1 GCA_017959645.1 Kiritimatiellia bacterium | reverse complement strand
TCTTCCTCGTCGTTCGAGCCGTATACCTGCAGATTGCGCATCCACATATAGGTATACCACGGCTCGTCGTGGCAGCAGAGGCGGAGTTTCTGCACATGCACCGGCTTCGTGCCGAAATCGAGACCTATCGACGGGTTGCAGTTCTCGAAGTACGGATATGTCGCGGTATTGCCGTCGAACACCGAATCGATGCTGGCGATGTCTTCGGCGCTCTCTCCGCCGCCGTTCGAGAAGATCGTCGAGACCCCGGCGCGAAGCTTGGTTTCGTCTTCGCTGTCGCGCTCGAGACGGCCGATTCTGGTCGCTTTGGCGAAATCGGGCGAAAGCGCGCCCGGTTCGCCGTTTGCGTCCAGCGCGGCGAGTTTGTAGTAGAACGTCTCGCCGGTTCTGGTGCCGGTCTCGGTCCAGAAATATTCGCCCGCCGCCGTCTGGCCGGCTTTCGTGTAGACGCCGTTCGGCGTGGCGGCGCGGAATATCGCCGCGCCGTATTCCTCGGCGTAATGCTTGGCGATTATTATCGTCGGGCATCCGGTTTCGAAATCGAAGTTGTCGGCCGCGATCGATCCGTCCGCCTCGATTTCCCAAACCGAGAACCACTGACCTTCGTCGGCCGGGGCGCGGTAGCGGAAATGGCTGGCCGTGACCGGCGCGGGCAGAACAAGCTCGTGCGCTTCGGTCGCGACGTTGTCGTCGCCGCCGAGCGTGTAGATCGTCTCGTAGACCACGCCGTCGCTGGAGACCTCGAACGTTCCGTGGCTGCCGTTCGGGAGCCATTTTACGGACAAAATCGCCTTCGGTTCGCCAAAATCGATTCCGGTGCGCATCGCCGTAAGATCCCCGTAGCTGCTGACGAGATAGTAGCTGTCGACCATGCCGTCGAGCGCGGCCGCGGCGCCGTTGTAGTCGCCGTAGTCGGTCTCGGGCGTGCCGGCGAGCGGAATGCCGAAATCGACCTGGAAATAGAACCATTCGCGGGTGTCGTTGGAGTATTGCAGACGGAAATCCACGACTCCCCTGAAGTCCTGGGTAAGCCCCATCAGCGACGTCGGGAACGGATGGCCGACGCTGTAGTTGTTCGAGCCGTTGGTGAGTCTCGTGTAGTTCCGCCAGGTGTCGCTCGCGCCGCGGCGGAACTGGAGGACGTACTGCGGGTTGGCGGAATTGAAATCTTCGTAGTCGTCGATCCACACGTTGAGCCTTCCGTTGAAGCCGAGCGCGCGCGTCACAACCGGCGCGAACGTGAGGTAGACCGAAACCGGTATTCCGTTCTCGCCGACTTTATAGTAGTAGGTGGTGCTGAGAGCCGGGCATGCGCCGTCGGTCCAGACCGTCTCGCCCTGCGCGAACGCATGCACCGCCTCGTAGCCGGAATTCTCGCTCGTCGAGCGGTAGAGAGTCGCGCCCGATTCCGCAGTGTGGCTGGACGCGATCGTGATCTTCGGCAGTTTTTCCCCGTCTCTGACGACCGACAAATCTTCGCCCGCCTCGAGTTCCCATACCGAATACCATACGTCTTCGTTGGCGCACCTGAGCCGCACGTATCTGACCGTCGCCGGCGTGTCGACGGCGCCCGAATAGAACGAGTCGCGCGAGCAGTCGGCGGCCGATAGCGTCTTCAGCACGGTCGCGTTGGCGAAATCGCGGTCGTTGGAGCCCTCGAAGACGGCGCCGGTCGCGCCGTTGACGATCGCCGCGAGCGTCGCGACCGTCTTTGGCGAGCCGAAATCGAGCGCCACCCAGAGATCGGCGGCGGAACCGGCCGAGAGGTAGTAGCTGTCGATCATGCCGTCGAACGCACCCGACGCCGCCCGGTGCGTGCCGTCGTGGTAGGGGCTGCCCGAAAGCGGCAGCCGGGCGTCGACCGTGAATTCGGTCCATTCCGCCGCGCCGTCGAAGGCGATGCGGAATCTGTTGACCCCGCTCAGACCGGCGCTCGTTCCGCGTATGCATGCCTGGCTGCTGAAAGGCAGCGGCGCCAGCGACGTGTCGGTGTTGCCGGCCGCGACGGAATAATCCTCCCACTGCGAAGAGTCGGCGTTCCAGCGCTGGTAGAGATACTTCGTCGTGTCTCCGTCGAAATTTTCGACGAAAATGTAGAGCCTGCCGTTGACCGCGAACGCCCTTTCGACCGGAACTTCGGAAGAAAACACGTAGGGCACCGCGTCGCCTCCCGCCGCGACCGGCTCGCCGCCGGCATGGATTCGCGCTACCCGGTAGTAGGAGGTTCCGCTTCTGTCGACGATCGTCGAATCGACCCACTCGCTTTCGCCGGACGCGTACGTATGCACCGTCTCGAAACCGGAATCTTCCGAACGCGAGCGCAGAAGCTGCGCGCCGTTCTCGCGCGAATACCACGGGTCGATTGCGATCGTCGGCAGAAAATCGACCGCATCGTCGCAGGTGATTTTTATCGCCTCGGTGAATTCCGCCTCCCATACCGAAAACCACGGACCCGGCCCGGTGTCGCGCAACCTGACGTAGCGCACCGAAAGCGGCTGGTCGAGCGTCCCTTCGTAGAAATTCGTGCGCGCGCAATCCACCGCCGAAAGCGTGAACAGCGTCCTTGCGTCGGAGAAATCGGGCTCGTTGCCGCCCTCGACGGTTATCGACCCTTCGTTCATTATGCCCGACAGGCGCGAGACGCTGCGTTTTTTGCCGAAATCAAGCCCTATCCAGCGTGTGTCGTACGTGCTTATCAGATAGTACGAGCCGATGTCGGCGTCGAACGCCTGCGTGGCGGGGTTGCCAGATTCGTGGCTGTAGATCTTCGTTCCTTCGAGCGGATTGCGGCAGTCGACCGTGAACTCGGTCCAGTCGTCGCCGTCGGCGGGCGCGATTCTGAAATCCATCAGCCCGCGGCAATTGTTGGCGGCGGTGACGAGGCATACTGCGTCGTTGAACGGACGGTTCGCCGCTCCCTGCCAGTTCGATGCGCTGAGCGCCGTATCCGCCCACTGCGCACCCGTGCCCGACTGGCGCGACTGCAGCTTGTAGTCGGGCGTGTAGTTTGTCCATGGCTCGACCCACACGTGCATACGCCCGTTTATCGAGAACGCGCGCACTATCGACAGCGCGTCGGCGGTTGCCTGCGACGGCGCGAAGACCGCCGCCAGCGCGGCGAGCGCGATTATTCGGATCTTTTTCATGTCAACGTCCTTTCCTTTTGAACATTTACCTTATGATCAGCATGAATGGATTGTGGAGATCTCTGGCCGTCCAGCCGTAGAACTCGACCTCGGCCACATTGCCGCACCACCAGTTGCCGTAGGGGTGCTGCAGGAAGAACCCGCGATACGGCGTCGACGGGTTGCACTCGAGCTCGTACCATCTGCCACGCACCGGCGACGGCATGGTCGAATACGAAACCTGCGCCTGCGAATCGTGCCAGTTGGTTTCATTGAGCGGCGAACCGTAGACGGCGACGCCGGCGAGTCTCGCGATGTACTGGTCGTCCTGTCTCGGGAACAGTCTGGCCTTGGCGACGTATGCGAGATTCCCCGCGCCGAAATCGGCC